>RFJU01000057.1 GCA_003694805.1 Candidatus Woesearchaeota archaeon
AGGGCGTTTATGGTGGGTGTTAAGGGTGGTAACGAAGAGTGGAAGTGAACTGTGTTTTTATTTATATGCTTTTTGGTTTTTGACACCAAGCAACAAACCAACACACTCAACCAAAAAGAGTAATTGAAAAAGGTTCTTTATATATCTTATGGTTATGGGTTCAAACAACCATGAACAAACGCCTAAAAAATTTCAGCCAAAACAATCATGTTTAAAAATCTCCGGTTAGCCTCAGCTCCAATCAAAAACACAAAAAAGAAAGAGAAAAACAACAACGAAAAGAAGCGCCTTAGAAAAAGTATAAAAACACAGTTCACTTCCACTCTTCGTTACCACCCTTAACACCCACCATAAACGCCCTCGCAAGCACCGCATACCTCCAACACGCCAACCCATATTCGCACCCAACCGCATCGACCATGACGTCCGCCACCATCTCAGCACGAAAATACCTTGTCATCTTTGTCATAGCAGTGCTGTACAGTGCGTTTGTCTTCACCCTCGTACAAGCCATTTACCCCTGGCCTGAGCATGAAGACTTCTGCAAAGAACGACAAGCAAGACCGTTCCCACCAACAACCCAGCAGCGTTGTCCCTACAATGCAAGCTTGGAAGCGTTGCGTGAAGCATGCATCCATCAAGACGGGATACCAAGAGATCAACTCGGAGAGGACGGATGCCCCCGAAACATCACGTGCGATTTCTGCAACAAAGCATTTACGCAAGCCAAGAAAACCCACGCACTCATCTACTTCTTCATCACAGCACTCCTCGGCGCACTCTCCATCATCGTAGGGCTTCTCCTCCCCCCCAGCAAAACAGTCAATGAATGGATTGGGTCAGGGCTCCTTCTCGGAGGACTCATCGTCATCTTCGGCGGCACCATCATCACCATCACCGATCTGCAAAGCTACCTCAGGCCTATCGTACTCTTTGCGGAACTGCTGCTCGTCATCTACCTCGCATACATCACCTGGGGAGACCAAGACAGGGCAAAAGAACCAAAAGAAAAAAATCATCCCGCAAAAACGAAGAAAAGGCAGCGGAAAAGAAGAAGCACGTAACCGCCCACGCAGAACTGGCGCACGCAGAAATGAGGAAAGAAAAAACAAATGCCCCCGCCGAGAATCGAACTCGGGCCTCAAGGTCCGCAACCTTGTATTCTATCCACTAGACTACGGGGGCGCAAACAAACACTGCTCCTCAACGAACCCCGCTTTCTTTAAAAACCTTATTCTCCCCGCAACCCGTTTTGACCAACGAAGCACAAGGATTCCATCCACGCCAACAAGCCGTTACGACAAAAACACCACGACCGAGATGAGCAGCCACCACGCAACCGCTTCAAGGAAGAACGTTCGAGATTTTTTCTGTCGAGAAATTTGCAGCGCAACAACACTCCCTCTGCAAAGCAAAGAAACAAAAAATGCAGAGAGCACCTCAAGCAAGCTAGCAAGGCCGCCAAGCTTCAAGACGAAAAAAAGAACGGACACGCCCAAGGAGAGTAAGAACCCAATTTGGAAAAAAAACAATCCAGACGCGACTTCCTCCCCCGCCCAAACAAACAACACCCTGCCCAGAAAAAACCCGCTCGCTGTCAAGAAGCTTAAAAGAAGCAACACCAGAACGCTCATGTCGGCCTCCCGCACGGCACCCCGCCAACGAGCAACTCGTCACTCCCAATACCAACTTTCTCACCAATGGGGATGACACGTCCCTCGGCGTCCTCTACCACAATGCAAAAGTCTTCTTGAACACCTAATTCCTGCTTGACCTCTTCGTAATCCATCTCAGCAATAGCCTTCAATGCCTCAAGATCAACGCCGTCTTCCCGAATAGCATGCTCCATGGCCAATCGCTTTGCAATCAAATCGCCGGACTCTTCAAGCGCAGCAACGCCTCGCGGACTCTGCAAACCACCCAAAGCCAACCACGTCAGCAAAAGCCCGAGCCCAAGAACAACCAAGATAAGAGCGAAATTATGATCGGGGCGCTCTGAGACGAACGGAAGCTGCCTGAGCAAATCGCTAGCATCTCTCGATGTTGCGGAGGAAGGATGGCGCTTGCTCCCTCTCCTAACGCGCCCGCCACGCCGAGGGGCACCCCTTTGAACGCTCCGCCGTCCATCCTTCTTGCGTCTTGTCTGAACCATTGAACGCGAAAACCTTTATCAAACCCTGCACAACATCGCGTCAAGCACGAGCTCTATAACTACTGGCTCTATAAATACTTTTTTGTTCCCAAAAACTCTTCCATCACCCCTAAACAAGAACAACAAACAAGTCATCAACGCCTATGAAATCGACGTGGGGTTGTTTGTTTCCTTTGCAGAACCAATCAACCCTGTTGCATCAAGAGGCGTGAGCATGCACAACCAATCTTCCCCGCTCAACGTTTCAGCTCCACTCAGGACATCACTCCTCCCCTGCGCCAGGAGCAAAATCTGCTCGGGAGACAACGCGCGAGTAACGTAGATAACGTCATCAATTGAGCCATTCCAGTCGTTCATGCCCCGATGGCCCGTTCCAATATACATTCTCTCGCGCTCATTATTCACGTTGGGCGGAGGGCGCATCCTTCCATACGGGATGATCGTCGTGTTGACCAAAACACCGTTAATGAATTGAGAGAGGTTAGCCTGGGGCGTCGGCGGCCCACTCACCCGCTGGAACGTCACAGCGTAATGCGTCCACGTATTCAAGGGTATGGCTGCGCCTGCAGGGAACGTCTCCCCCCAGCTATACTGGTACCGCTCCACATAAATTGTCGAACTATTCGAAAACACCCGCCAACTCTCATTACGATACACAAGACCTCTTCCCTGCGGGTCGGCATAATCCTTCTGATACACCCACAACGCAAAAGAAAAATCTCTCTGGTCCTGAGTAGAATCGAGGTCTGGGGACTCAACCTCAAGCCAATGATGCCCCCTTGACGTGTTTCCTTCAAAAGAAAGCACGCCAAGCCTGCTTCCCAACTGCTCCTCAAAAGAAGGGCGTCTCGCAGACAACGCAGTGCGCAGCCGTCCATCATTCCCCCGCCCGCTCACATCCACGACTGTCGTGTCAGCAGGATTTGAAGGCTTCGTCATAGGAAAGAAAAAATCCCAAAGCTGCTGGTCACTCAACAACCTCCACGACCCAGCAAGGATGATGAAATCGCCATTCGGGTCCTGAGGATTCACCGCCTGGCAAGTCAAGTCCTCAGAACTCAAAGCGGTCGGGAACGGAACAATTTGAACACTATCAATACTCGGAGGCGACGGGAGCGCGGGACACCCATTGTCTGGCGTGCCATCGCAATCTTCGTCAATCCCGTTATTACAAATCTCTGGCCTGCCCTGCGCGTACCCCGTACTGGGAGGCGCGGGCGTGGAAGGATTGCAATCGCAATACTCGCTCGCGGCAAAGGAATTAATGTACGGATTGTTATCATTGCAATCAACCCCGCCACAATCCACCACGTCCGAGAGCTGACCGTCACCATCCTCATCACAATCGAGAACTTCGCCACACGGCGTCCCAGAAATAAGCAACTCGTCACTACCCACGCCAGTCCGCTTTGCAATGGTGATGAGCTCCCCGTCACTGTTTTCAAGAGAAATACAAAACGGATGTTCTTCCTGAAAGAGCTCTTGCAATTCAGGAAAACTCAACTCGCTCAGCTGCGCCAAGCGCTCAAGGTCAACCTCGCCATTTCGTATTATTGCATTCGGCCCCACCGAAAGTTTTTCAGCAAGGCGGTCAGACGACACTCGTAGCGTTGTCACCTCCTTCTCAACATCATCAGGAGTGAGGATGAGCGTTAAAACAACGCCTGCTAAGAGCAGAAACACGAAAACAGCAATGACCAAATCCATCGACCACGCCTGCCCTCTCTTCTGCCAACACCTTCCCCGAAGGGGCAGGGGCGCAAGTATGAAAGAGCAACAGAGAACCACCGCCCGAACAAAGCCGCCGGCCGCCCGGGAACGGCTGCCGATCCGGCTCCCCATTCGGCACTCACAACGCTCACCTCTTTTCGAACCACGACACCCGCGCATGGCTTCCTTTGAACAAGACACCTTTTAAAATGTTTTGTGTTTTCTCGCTCTCGGTTTTGAAACAACACAGCACTTTCCCCTCGGACGCTTCTAAAGCCACCAACGCCAAACATCGACGAACGCGCAACGCTTGTGCCCAGAAAAACACTCGTGCTTACGTCTCAGACTCCTGTCTCAATGTTTGAGACGTATATGGAGAACCTGCACCTTCTGCTTGAGCGTCTTGTACGAGAGAACGTAAATTTTCATAAAACTTCTTCTTTTGACGCGCTTCGCTTCTTAGAACATAACTGCCAAATCCCATCTGCCCCAAACCAATCGCTCCTAGCAAACCCAGACATACAGGGTATAGTGGTTCTTCTGGTCTGGCTTTATCTTTTAACATGCGCTCTATTTGTTCTTCCACATTGTCCAAAACAGGTCGGAAAATATATGGTCTTCTGGACTCTCCAATTTGGTCGCGTATCTCTAGCAATTCCTTTTCTAATGCACTCACGTCCTTCTTGAATGCATCATTTTGTTCTACTAGCTGAAGCGTTCGTAGTGTAAAATCAATGGCCTCTTTCGGAGTTTCTCCTTGATATTCTTGCAAATAGGCAGACGCTGCTCTCAAGAACTCAACTTCCGGTCCTGCTTCTCTTCTAACATAATCAGAAGCAAACCATCCTGCGCAAGCAAGCGCTGCAACACCGCTGAGGAAGGTGAGGATTCCCTCTTTTTCGTCTAAGTATTCGAGCATACGGGTGGGGAGGCGCACTTACTTTATAAACTTTTCGATTGTTTACTACTTTACAGTAAATGTGTTCGAAAGGGTGGGTGATATCAAAGAATTTTTTCGAAAGTGAGGAAAAATGCTCTTCTGAATCCCCTGCACCGTAACACTCCTGCAACGCCCTTCGGGCTTAGCAGGCTGCTTTAAAACCCTGAGGGGAAGAGCAAATCCTACTAATTTATCTCTGTTCCTCTCCATCTTGCCGTCCTACTCTGCTTGCGTATTCTACCGAGTTCGTTTTAAGAAAACAGCCTTGTCTGAACACACCAAGGATGAACAGAACGAACCTAGCGAAAAGTTTATAAATGACTTGCTGTTCTCCTATTTAAATTTATCGGGGGTTAAATCTATATTTTTGCACTATAGCTTGTGAAACATCGAAATTAACCCGAGCAGCACGTACAACACCAAACCCGCCAAAAACCCCCCCCTCCCAAGAGCAGAAGGGGAGGAAACGCGAGCACCAAGCCACCAAGCGAAAACAAAAACCACCCCAGCAAACCAACAAAACACAAGCATCCAAACGAGAAGAAAAGGAGGAACAAACACCACCATGAGCTTTGTCAAAAAATGCCCGGAATGCGGCGGCATCAACCTCTTCTGGAACAAAGAAAAAGGAGAAATCATCTGCCGAGACTGCGGCCTCGTCGTCGAAGACAAAATGGTCGACTTCACCCAAGAATGGAGAGAATTCGACTCTGAAGCTGCAGCAAAGAAACGAAGAACAGGAGCGCCCATCAGCTACACGCACTACGACCAAGGCCTCGGCACCGACGTAGGCAGAAAAGAAGACCTCTACCAACTCGGAGGCAAAACCAAGAACAAATTCTTCCGCCTCCGCAAATGGCAGCAGCGCATTAGCACGGCCATTGAACGAAACCTCAAACTCGCCCTCTCGGAACTAAAACGCGTTTCGAGCTACCTCAAACTACCCGGCTCGGTAGAGGAAGAAGCATCCCGCATCTACACCCTCGCAGTCCAAAAAGGACTCGTCCGCGGCAGAAGCATGGAGTCAGTCGTCGCCGGCGCGCTCTACGCCGCCTGCAGACGCCACGACGTCCCAAGAACCCTTGACGAACTCAGCGAAGCGTCAGGCATAGAGAAAAAAGAAATAGGAAGAACGTACCGGTTCATAACACGAGAACTCGGCATTAAAATCCTTCCAAGCAACCCTGCAGACTACATCGCCCGCTTTGCCAGCGCCCTGAAACTCACCGCCGAGACACAGAGCAGAAGCATTGAAATCATAGAAGAGGCGCAAGATGTCGAACTCACCTCAGGACGAGGACCCACCGGCATCGCCGCGGCGGCGCTCTACGTAGCCGCACTTATCAACGGCGAAAAAAGAACTCAGCGCGAAGTGGCCGACGTGGCCGGCGTAACGGAAGTAACCATCCGCAACCGCTACAAAGAACTCCTCTCGCGCCTTGAATTAGAAAAAGAAATAAAAAAAGTCAAGAAGAAAAAAGCAATCTGAAGAACAACGCTTCTTGACACCAACCCGTGCAACAACCCACGAAAACATCCCATCGGCACGCGATGCTTTGCTCCCTGCTTCGAACTTCAATTCTCCGGCCAACCTCCTTCCCTCAATCCGTTCACTCCTTCAAGCCAAAAACCCCCAAAACATCCTCCACCGTCGCCGAGCCCTTCGCATAAGCCCGCATCACCTCCCGCACTGCACCAACCCTCACGGCCAAACCTTTCTCTTGTAACACGGGAAGCACGCCCTTGCAACAAAGGTACTGGCAGAACTGCGTCACATTTCTTCTCCTCACAGATTTTCTAGCACGCTCAAAATCAATCAGAACAGGAACATTTCCACGAACCAAGATGTGCTTGTACGGGTTCGTCATCTCGCCCTTCTCCCAACCAGCATCATCAAGGATGGAAAGCTGACGGAACACAAGGCGCAAAACCGGAACAAGCTCCTTGGCCGTGTGCGTCAACAAGAAGGCACCAATACGAACGCCATCAATCCACTCCAACGCCAACTCATCAACCACCTTGTTTTCCAGCCAAGGAGGACCGCCGACACCCAGAAGAGAAGGACCAATCCCCAGCGCATTCACCTCCTCCAAGACACGAGCCTCATGCAAAAGGTGCCCACGAAAGCGAGGGGTTCTTGCCCGCTTCACCGCCACACGCCTGCCCTGACGTGTAGCACGAAACACCACACTGCGCTTCCCCCAATGCAACGCATCAGGGGCATCATGACGAAGCACATATAACAAAACCTCTTCGAAATCAAACGTGACCGCGTCTATGCACTGAAACGCGAAAGCCTCATGCCGAAAAACAGCTTCCAGTTTTTTCGGTCTGCTCCGAGAACTCGCAACGAGCAAGATACTGCCTTGCGGTCGAAGAAATGCCTTCGCCTCGCGAACGAACCGCGCACTCCACTCCCACCCCTCAACGCCCCCATCCAAAGCAAGATCTTCATACCCGCGCTCGAGGGGGAGGTAAGGCGGATTGCAAAGGATGCAGTCAAACTGGCCCTTCACCCTCGAGAAAAGATCCGACTGCACAACGGAAACGTTCTGGAGCGAATGAGCCACGCGTTCTTGTAGCGCAGCAACCGCCTCGGGGTTCACGTCAACAGCGACGACCTCCTTGGCGAACTTTGCAGCCTCAACAGCCAAGACGCCCGAGCCCGTCCCCATATCCAGCACGCGACCCTTCGCATAGGAGGGAATATGCCTGCGCAAGAGAAAAGAGTCCTCCCTTGGCTCATACACTCCCGATGACATCAACAAAACCCCCTACCAACCAACAAAAAAACGTTCTTGAAAACCCGCTCCTTCTCATTACTCTGCCTTTCGCGGAAACATCTTATCAGCAAGAGATAAAAACTCCTTAATCCTGTTGAGAATGGCCGCAAGAAAATACTTCTCAATATGCTCCTCAAAAATCTGCAAGAGCGGCGCGTTCTCTTTCACTCTGTACGTTGAACGAACCTTCTCTACAAGAAACAAATCGCGCAACCTCAACAACTGCCGCCGAATGTTAGACGGAGCGATTCCCAACAAAGGAAGCTTTGCCTTCTTCCGATACTCAATAACACGCTTCTCAATCTGCGCCGACGTTAACTCCTCTTTCGCGTCGAGCATCACATGCAGGACATCAACCATCACGTCTCTCGAATCACCCGGCTGAAGAAGTCCTAAACTCAGACAAATCTTTCTCACCAACTCACGCTGCCTAGCAAGCCCTGGCTTTTCATACTTTCTCAGCGTAATTTCAGCAAGAGGAGTATCAACAGCAACTTTTAAGCCACCCTGTTTTGCCAATAAACATCCCCCCAACTAAAACTTTTGAAAAACAATTAAAT
Source organism: Candidatus Woesearchaeota archaeon (assembly GCA_003694805.1). NCBI lineage: Archaea > Nanobdellati > Candidatus Woesearchaeota > Candidatus Woesearchaeota archaeon. The sequence continues at coordinate 8,146 of RFJU01000057.1, forward strand.
CCTATGAGTGAACAACCACTATTTATAGTTTTCTCCTTCGAGATTTCAGCAAGAAACAACGCCGACCACTGCTTCTCCAAAATAAACGACTACAACCGATCAAAAGAGACAGCCACGTCACGCCCCTTTATAGCAAAACGCTCCAAGGGCGCAAACCCCCTCGGAGGCCTATCCAGCAACTCTAAACGCTCCGCGCCAACTTTCTTTTGCAAATACTCCTTCCAAGAGGAAAGCTCACCACAAGCAGAGGTGACAACGGTCAGAACAATTTTATGCTCCCTCGAGAGACCCTCTCGCTTGCGAAGCGCCTGCACTCTTCTGACAACCTCCCTGGCAAACCCTTCAGCTTCAAGTTCAGGATCCTCCTCCACGTTGAGCAATACCACACCATCATCCATCTTCGCAAGAACAAACCCCCCAGGAGGAACGAGCTCAATCTCAAAAAACTCTTGCCTGAATGCGAAGCCGCCGAGGGAGAACAAAACCCCGCTGCCGGCAGGACCGTCCCTCTCCGCACCCTCCTTCTTTGCACTGCCTATTCCTAAACCCGCCTTCTCAAGCGCCTGCACCACCTTTGCCTCTTCTTTTTTGAGCAAGGTAAGCACATCACCCGTTTGCTCTCCAAACGCCTTGCCAAGCTCCCGATAGTTCGGCTTGAAAGAAACACGCAAGGGCACGTTTCGCACCACAACAGACTTCACATTCAACTGCCGTTGCAAAAGGGGCGAGAGCGTCTCAACAGCTGACTTCACCTCTTCGCGCTCGGACATTACGACAAGCTCTTTGCACGGCCAGCGAACACCCCTCTTCGCCTCGTCGCGACACGCTAAACCCGCCTGCAACACGCTCTGACCAACGGCAAACAAGCGCTCCACAGCACTATCCCCCCCCGGTCCCGCAGCGGGGTAGCGCTCTAAATGAACAGACTCCTTTGCAGGGAGCACTCGTGCAAGATCCTGATACACTTTCTCACTCATATGAGGACAGATCGGCGCGAGGAGAACGCAAACGCGTTGCAAGCACGCTGCAAGAATGCTCAAAGGCTGCGCTTCATGTTCCAAGCGCTCCCGGACAAACTGCACATACCCCCTGCTCAAATCGTTCACGACAAAATCAAACAACGCCCTCCCTGCTTGATGAAGCTCAAACGCCTCAATACCCTCGACCACGAGCTTCGTCACCGTCTTGAGCCGTGACAACACCCACTCGTCCTCAAGCGCTTGCGGCTTCACCTCAGGCAGGCGAACCTTCTCCTCCCGCTCCTTCCCCAAGACGAGCTCATGCAAGTTCCAAAAAATTGAGAAGAACTTAAACACTTCTCCAGTAATAATTTCCTCGTTAAAACGCTCAACCTGATACGGCGCCACGTTCCAACAATAATAAAACCGAACCGGATCAGCACCCAACCGCTTCAAAACATCCTTTGCACTAACAACATTGCCGACCGACTTGGACATCTTCTCTCCTTTCGCGTCCAAAACCCACCCGGGCATAGAAACGGTTTTGTACGGCGCCTTGCCAAAGACAGCCATTCCGCAAAACATAAGCGAATAGAACCACCCGCGAATCTGATCTTGCGACTCATTCACTCTGTCGACAGGGTAGTGCTTCTCAAAACACACTTTCCCCTTGAACGGAAATCCCAGGGACGCAAACGGAGCAACACCAGAATCAAACCACACATCAAAAATCTCGCTTGTGCGCCGCAACTCCTTTCCAGTCTTCCGCGAGCGAAGCACCACTTCGCTTGCCGCATGCAAATCAAAATGAGCAGGGAGCGGCTTTTTTGCAAGGGCCTCCAACTCCTCGCGAGAACCCACCACAACCACTTCTTCACCGTCCTCGCTCTTCCAAATAGGAAGGGGAATCCCCCAAAACCTTTGACGGGAAAAATTCCAATCCTCAGCGTTGGCAACCCACGACGCGAACCGCTCCTTAGCAAACGACGGCTGCCAGCAAACACGATCATTCGACGAGAGCATCGCGTCTTTTAAGGGATCAATTTTGATAAACCACTGCCGGCTCAATCGAAAAATCAAAGGAGACTTACAACGCCAACAAAGAGGATAGCTATGCTCAATGCGCTCGTACTTGAGCAGCTTCTTCTCCTTGTGCAAATGCTCAGCAATATCATGATCAGCGTCTTTCACAAACGTTCCGTTAAAGGGAGCAGCATCCGCTGTTAACTTCCCCTCCTCGTCAACAGGGCTCAACTCAGGCAACCCGTAATGCTTCCCAACTTCATTATCCGTCTTTCCATGCCCCGGCGCGGTATGAACAAGCCCAGTACCCTCCTCGTCCGTAACGAAATCCTCAAAAAGATCCTTGCTCGCAACGCGCTTCTTCGTTCCTACCTTGCTAGCGACACGCTGCTTGAGCAAGCGAAGAGACATCACCACGCGCAGCGCCTTTGGATCGTCTGCGAGGCGCCTCTGACAAGGAACATCCAACAACGGTTCATACGCAACGCCCTCCAACTCGCTACCGGGAAACGTTTCCAAAACCTCGTACGCCAAGCCCATCTCGTCCAAGAGCTCCAAACGACGCTTAGCCAGAATAAGGACGCCCTCTTTCGTCTTGGCCCGCACATACGTCTTTTGTGGATGCACAGCGATAGCAACATTGGCAGGCAGCGTCCACGGTGTTGTCGTGTACACTAAGAGAAACTCATCCTCCTTCCCTTTCACCTTGAACTTGACAATAACGGAAGGGTCAGAAACATTCTTGTAGCTGTCGGTAGTCTCATACCCTGCAAGAGACGTCTGGCACTGAGGACACCAATGAACCGGCCTTGTTCCCTCATACACCAGCCCTTTCTCCCAAATTTGCTTAAACCCCCACCACGCCGACTCAATGTACGAGTTATCATACGTCAAGTACGGCTCCTTCCACGCATACCACGACCCCAGCAACTCATACGTTTCCATCCACACGTCTTTGTTCATCGTCGCGTTTTCCCTGCACGCGTTCATGAACGTCCGAATACCTATTTTCTCAACATCCTTCTTGCTTTTGAGCTTCAGTTTCTTCTCAACCTTGTTTTCAATAGGCAATCCGTGCGTGTCAAACCCTGGCTGGAAGAGCACGTCCTTCCCTTGCAACTGAGCAAAACGCAAATACAAATCCTTGTAAATCGTGTTTCTAATGTGGCCAATATGCGGCGCGTCATTCGCGTAAGGAGGCCCATCCAACAAGAAGTACGCCTTGCCACCCTTGTTCTGCGCCTCGAGCTTCTTAAGAAGATCAATACGCTTCCAGAACTGACGCATCTGCTCTTCAACAACTCTAAACCTGAAATTTACCGCCACAACTAATCACCTTTACAACTTCACTTCGGCCGCCCAGAGAGCCTCGCACATCCCTTAAAAACTTTTCGTCGAGCAGAAACATAACTGCCAAACGAAAACAAGCACGAAGACGCGCCACCGCTTCGCCCTCGACGATGCTCCAAAAAAGCGATAACTATTTAAATACAGAATTAAAGAGAAAAGAGAGGCGGTCCATATGGCAATCCTTCGACGCGTTAACCCCATGAGCCTTGCAAAATATACTACTGTCTTCTTCGCCCTCTTCGGCCTTGTTTCAGCAATCTTTCTCATATACCTCGCAGCATCAATCGGCGGCAGCGTGGAAGAAGGAGCCCGCGCACTCGGCGAAGGCTACACAACAAGCATCCTCGAAGACTTCAACTACAGCGCGCTCATCATCATGCCCGTCCTCGGCGGCGTTATAGGCTTTCTCACCGGCGCAATCGTTGGAGTCGTGTACAACGGGCTCTCCTTCCTCTTCGGAGGCCTCGAAATCGAACTCGACTAAAGAAGACGACTAACGAAGGAACGCGAGGGAGAGACGAAGCGCGAGCGACGCCTTGCAACACGAAAGCAAAACACATCGCCGCCACCAGCCATTGTCCATTGCCAATCGCTCAGGCAGGGAACGCCTGCAAGACCTATGACACACGCAAGAACCCACGTAAAGACGCTGAACAAAGCATGCCCGCTCTGCAACGGCGACGTGAGAGGAACAAATGCCCACGGCTACTTCTGCCCCCACTGCAACCTCCTTTTCAAACGCAGAAGCTTGGTCCTCGCAAGAGGACGCAGAGAAGCAAGAGCGCTTGTGGAACAACATTTCAGCGAAGACTACACGTCCATACAAGAACTCTACCGCAATGATGGCCTTCGCACAATCCACTTCTCTCGAGACACCTCCCACCTCAAAAAAATCATGAAGGAACGAACCCAAGAAAAAAACCTTCAGACACTCCTTGACGCGATCTCACTCGACGAGACCAACGCCTCTTCGAACACGTCCTACCCGTAAGCGCAGGACGAGAACAAAAATAACCCAAAGACCGAGACGCGCCACCACGCGCCACCATCGAGAAACCCGCCTTACCCGCTCATGATTTGGCTGCCACCAACGATCTTCAGCATCGGCCCAGTTACCATACGGCTCTACGGGCTCGTCTATGCACTCAGCTTCCTCGCAGGCTATGTTTACCTCAAGAGTGCAGCCAAGCGAGGAACCATTCCGGGCCTGCGAGAAGAACAAGTAGAGACGCTTCTTCTCTGGCTCATCACAGCAATGATTATTGGATCTCGAACCGTGTTTTTTGGCATCTACCGCCCAGACCTCATCACAGCAGACCCGCTCCGGTTCCCGCTCACCTTCCTCGCCCTCTGGGAAGGAGGCATGTCCTTCCACGGCGCCCTCGCAGGCATGATCATCGCCGCACTCATCTTCTGCAAAAAACACCACGTATCCTTTCTCTCCCTCGCCGACGCTGCAGCACTCCCCGCCGCCCTCGCCCTCTTCTTCGGCCGCATCGCGAACTTCGCAAACGGCGAACTCGTCGGAACACTCACTTCTGTTCCTTGGTGTATCGATTGGAGCACCAACCCCTACCTCACCAACCCTCCCGGCGGTTGCCGCCACCCCAGCCAACTCTACGAAGCAGGAAAAAACCTGCTCATCTTCGGCATTCTCGCTTTTCTCTCTCGCAGGCAAGCAAGAAGCGCGCAACCGAGGCGATCACGCAAAACAAGCCACAAGGCAAGCTACACGGCACCCTCCAAACTGCGTGTTAACACTTCCTACGTTAAGACCTCCTACAAAGAAGGCTTTATTTTTTGGAATTTCATCCTCCTCTATGGCCTCTTGCGCTTCCTCGTCAACTTCTTTCGCGACGATCCGCGCTGGCTTGGAATCAGCACCGGCCAGGCACTCTCCCTCCTCATGGTGCTTATCGCTGCAGTGGCGCTTATTAGAGGAAAACCGTGGAAAACACCGGCCATTCCGAAAAAAAGCAGGAAAACCGAGCAAAAACCTTCGCCGTGAACGCGCGAAATTCGCCGAGTACGTCATCGAAAAAAAGAAAAAACATAAAAGCACCTATCAAATAAAGAAGCACAAATGAACACCACAACCAAACCAGCTCACAGAACAAAACCTCCCAGCGCCAAGCAAAAGAAGAACGCGCCTCCCATCGTCATCATTAACTTTAAAACATACCCCCTCGCAACAGGGGAGCAAGCCGTTAGGCTGGCTCGACTCTGCCAGCGAGTTGCCCGAAACTACTTCGTCGACCTGCGTTTGGCAGTCCAAGCAACAGACATAGCCAAAGTCGCGCGCGAAGTAACCCTCCCCATCTACGCCCAGCACGTTGATCCATTCAAACAAGGAAGCCACACAGGATGGATAACACCAGAATCCGTCAAAGCAGCAGGGGCGAGAGGAACCCTCCTCAACCACTCAGAGCACCGGCTTGGCATAGACGTTCTAGAGGAAACAATCCACCGCGCAAAAGAAGCAGGACTCTTTGTCGTTGCCTGCGCGAACTCCCCCGACGTTGCAGCAGCAATAGACGCCCTCAACCCGGACTGCATAGCGCTCGAACCACCCGAACTCATCGGAGGAGAAGTCTCTGTCAGCCAAGCCAAACCAGAAATCATCACAGAAGCCGTACACAAAGTCATCAACCACACCAACTGCGAACAACTCCTCGTAGGCGCCGGCGTTAAATCAGCCGAGGACGTCACCACTGCACTCAGCCTCGGCGCACAAGGCGTGCTCATCGCAAGCCACATCGCCAACAACCCAGATCCCGGCCGCGTCCTCGAAGAACTCCTTGAACCTTACAAAAAATAATACCAACAAGGACGACAAGGAACACAAGCGCGTTCAAAGACAGTAAAGCGCCCAGGACAGCCGTTTCTTCAAACGTCTTCTTCAAGCGTCTTCAAAAACGCACCCCTTCACTACGACATCATGAACTAGTTCACGTTCACATGAACCGTCCGGGGACTATCGTACACCTTAAAACCAGCCCTGCCAGGGCAGTCCACCCCCCCAGGCCCGACAGCGTAGTAGCACACGTAAACCGTATAGCTGTACTTCCCCCTCGGCGCGTCGGAAGGCACAGAAACCAAGAACACCATTTGCGCATTCTCGTTAAACGACAAAACATAATCACGATCAATCATCACAACCCACTCCTGCGGGTCAACCCCCGCAGGCAACGTAGCAGATCCTTCATGCAACGGCGAAAAACCCGCAAAATCGACCACGACGCTAAACCGCGTCTGAGCAGGCGTAGTGAACACGTTCCGAAAACCCACTGGGAAGACGGGCAAGTCAACACAACGCTCAGAACACGAAAAGAAATGGACAAGCCCACTACTACCAGCGCTTTTCGACAAGTACGGCAAGAAAATAATCTCACCCCTCCCCAACTCGCGCTCCATTCGCTGTGCCATCTCATTCGTCACGGAACACTCAACGACCTCACCAGCACACATGACCTTGCGCAAAATAAGAAGGCTGCTTCCAAAAATAACCAAACCTAAAATAATCACGACAAGGGAAGTAATGGAGAGCGCAAACCCGCGCGAGAACCGCCGTTCCCCCCGGCGCGGCACTGAACGAGCCAACGAAGACCTCTTTGCCCGCGCAGCGCTACACTCATCTTGGTTGTAGCTCTTCCACGGCAAACACCTCATCACACTACCTCACCGTCTCACGTGAAACCATTTTAGAAGGAGAACCAAGAAAAAGAAGAACAAACAAATCCCTCCAAAGAACAACCAAAGCCAAAGCCACGTCTGCTCGTCACTCACCAAGAGCTGCCAGAGACCAAGCAAGACGAGAAAGGTACCAATCCAGAGAAACTTATCCAAAACAAGCTTCAAAATCTGGAACTCCTCCTCACGAGAGAGCACTAGCTTCGTCGTCATCGTTCAACACTCATCGTAATCTGGCGCTCAACAACCACTTCGTCCGTGTACGAATTCGTCACGGGATCAAACTTCACCGCCTGCAAACTACAAATATACTCGCCAGGAAGGATATCTTTTCCTGCAATATCCCCCAAGGCAGGATCATCAATGTTCTTCGCGTTCACAAAAATGCTGTACCCGGCTTTTTGCCCCTTCTCAACGCGCTGGTGCAGCGTCGTCATCCGAGGAATGGGCTTGTACGCGGGGTCCTCGCCCGTGACGCAGTTCCCAATGAAAATCCCCACATCCACAGCGCCCTCGCCACCGTTATAGAGGCCAACTTCTAACTTTTTACTCTTTCCTGACTTAATGCGAAAATCATTTCCCTGCCGGATGACAAGCGGGTCGTTGGCGTTCGGGTCAAGACCGATCTTCGCCACTGCAATGGCGCTTGCCGTGTTCTCCTCGAGGCTTCCGAAGAAATTCCTAATAAACGCAATCCCCAGCCCCAGCAAAATCATCGCCATAACAAGAATAACGATTGCTTGAATACTCAAATTTAATGCTCCGCGTTTCATTCGTTCCACCTCGCCGCAAGCCGCGCTCCCAACGAATAAACCAAAACAAAGGGCAACATCCAAGAGAGGGGCAGGCCAATCCTGCTTCTCAAGGCCGGCTTTTTATGCGTTTTCACAAACACTGCAACAAACTCTTTCTCTCCTTAAGAGATTTATAAACTTTTCTATGCGTTCAACGTCTGCGAGAGGACAGCGCAGGAACAACACCGAAAAGAAAATATTTAAAAAACTCCTTTGCAAAAATGCACAGGTATGGTTCTAGAAAAACTCCTACCCGAACGGGTTCTTGAACGGCGCCCCCTCTACGCATTCATCGTCGGTATCGTCTACTCAGTTGTTGGCATTTTTCTCGCAAAACTCCTCTTTCCAGAAGACCCCGCGCTCGTTTCGGTCGCGTTTATCTCCCTTCTCATCCTTCCCGAACTCTACAAACTCTTTTCAACTGAAGAAAGGAAGGAAAAAGCTGAACGAAGAATAACACTTAAAAATCTTTACAAAGACAATAAGGACCTTCTCAGACTCTACCTTGTCCTTTTTTTCAGCATTTTCTTCACCTACGCGGTCCTGACCATGTTCCTCAGCGATTTCGAAAGCAACCGGCTGTTCTCAAAGCAACTCAGCGTTCGCACATCAACAGGGAACGCGGCAGACAGGGGAGGACTCTCAGGACTCGTCTCAAGAGGAATCTATTGTGAAGACGCCTCCCTTCGCCGCCTCCCAGCAAACTCCTTCCCAAGCATGACGTGCCTCTACTCCAAAATTTTCTTCAACAACCTCAGCGTTCTTGCCGCGTGCTTCTTCCTCGCGCTCATCACCGGTGATGGAGCCGTCTTCCTTATTACCTGGAACGCGTCCGTATGGGGGACAATCTTTGGCTGGCTCGCAAAAAACCTCTCTCGCTATTTTGAAACAGCCCACCCCCTCGGCTTTTTCTTCACCATCCTTGCCATTGTCCTTCCCCACATGACTCTTGAAGCGCTAGCGTATATTATGGCAGCGATCTCTGGCGGAACCATCTCAAAAGATGTTGTTCTGGAACGCCTCGACAGCAAACGCTTCAACAAAGTGTTCGCCTACAACATGCTCCTCCTCCTCGTCGCCCTGCTCATTCTCCTCATCGCAGCAGGTCTGGAAACTGGCGTTCTCACCTACTCGACAACGTACCAAAGCCTCCTTCGCTTCGTACGCTGAATCCGCGTGCATCTCTCTCCGATCACGCTCAACACAACCAAGCCCGCTATGCTCAGCGTTCAGGCGAAAGTTATTTAAAGCAGAGACGCCTTAAGCAGCAATATGGACAAAAATGCCTTCCTCGCCGTCGTAGCGATAACGGCTATGGTCATCCTCGTAGCCCTCACCATACAAGCAAAAAACCAAGCAATAAGCGCTAAGACCGGCCAAGCGAGCACACACTCTCCTCTTACAGGAAAGGCAATAGCGGAGCCGTCTACGCAATACCACGCTAACACCGCACCAGCAAAGGCCCAGCCTCAAGCCACCTGCACTCCTGGAAAAGACGTCCTCGCCAGAATCAGCCAACACAAAGTAACCTATACCGATGAGTGCACAGCTCTAAAAAACCGTTGGGACATCGTCTCCTACACACCCCATCTTGTTGACACCTCCGCCTTCTCTTCATAAGCCCTGCCAAAGGCCCTCGTACCCTCTTCTACAAAACCGTTACCTTTATAAATAAACCTGGGCTCTCGTCGAGTGAGTTGTCCGCCGGGCACGCGATTCTCTCCCGGTACTCCCTACCCACGAATGAGGCGAGAGAAGCGTGAACAAAACCCTTTTAGGGTTGCAAAATCCAAGAATACAACTATTTATGCCCTACCAAAAAAAGAAGAAAAAAAATTTCAAGAAAAAAACAAGGTGATGCCCATTGCTCCAAACGGTACCAACGAACACGCTCATTGAAGCAACAGCAAAAAAACTCAAAAAAGACATAACTCCTCCTAGCTGGGCATCCTTCGTAAAAACAGGCGCCCATAAAGAGCGGCCACCCGCGCATCCCGACTGGTGGACCATCCGCGCCGCAGCCATCCTTCGCACCGTCTGCCTCAGAGGTCCTATCGGCACGGAAAAGCTCAGAATAAAATACGGAGGAAAAGGTAACCGAGGCGTTAAGCCGGAACACTTCACCAAAGGTTCGGGAAGCATCATCAGACACATCCTCCAGCAACTCGAAAAGGCAGGATACCTTGCAAAAGGAGAAAAGGGAACCCATAAAGGAAGAGTCATCACAAAAAAGGGACTTCTCCTCCTCCATCAAACAGCAAAGGAAATCAAAGAATCAAAAAAGTCCACGCCTATCACACAACAAAAAACCCCACAAACAACGCAAGCAACTCACAAAAAACACAAAGCACCAGAGCCAACAAAACAGGCGGAACAAAACCAACAAACACATCAAAGTACAGAACCTACAAAGAAAGAGTCAAGTCAAGCGGAAGCATAAAAAAAACAAATACACAACCTCTCTTCCGAAAATACACACTCACAAAAAAAGCATCAAGAAAAACACAACGAAAAAAACACGCGAGACTCATGGCAACGTACAAACACGCCAACAGAAAACAACGCCTCATCAAGCACAGCAAACAAACCCGCTGGGCGCCCTTCTGGACGGTGCCAAAAATTTACGGGAAGGGAAGACGCATCCACCCAGGGCGACACACTGAAGTGAAGAGGAGCTGGCGAAGAAACAAACTCAAAAAAGTCTAAAAAAATACGAACGAGCGTAAAATAAGGCAATGGCAGAACAAAAAAACAAAACAACGGAGCGGACCTACACCATTCCGCTACGCAAGAGCTTCATAACCAAGCCAAAGCATGCCAGAGCAAACCGAGCAATACGCACAATCAAAGCGTTCATCAGCCGTCACATGAACGCAAAAAATGCGGAAGCAGTACGTATTGGACAAGAACTCAATAAAACAGTCTGGAAGCAAGGCATCCGCAACCCTCCAGGAAAAGTCACCGTAACGGCGTTCAAAGAAGACGACATCGTCAAAGTCGAACTCGCAGGGACGGCGTGGGTTGACGCTGTAAAGCCAGCCCCTAAAACAGAAAAAGGTGGAACCCTCAAAGACAAGCTCACAGGAGCCCTCAAACCAACAGAAACGGAAACGCCACCCGCCACCTCTGCCGCAACACCGAAAAAAACTGAGGATCACAATAGCACAAAAAAACAAGGAGACAGCAAAGAAAAACCCAAAGAGCAAGCAAACAAAAAAACCTCTGCTAAGAAAGAAACAACCTCCCCAAAAAAGCAACACTCCCAGAGCACACGAGAAACGCAGTGAAGCGCCTGCTCAAAACAACAATGTACTCAACGTTTCTTCTTGAAAAAACGTAGTTTCTCAGAAAACCTTCAATTAACAGCCTACAATCACCTAATTACTTTAAAGAAACCGCAGAGAGAAGCTTTTTTAGCGCGGCGTCAAGAACAACAAACAAATTATGATCGGTCAAGATGACCGTCTCAGTCTTCCCATCAAGCTCTGCCTTCACATGAATTTCAAACTTCTCCGACCCCTCCTGCTTGTGCACGGGCTTCATCGTCACGGTCAACTTACGAAACCCATCTCCTTTCATATCAGCAAGCTTCCTTGCATAAGAACCAACAATCTTCTTAACCACCACTAACTCAGCAGGGTCTCGCTCGCGAAACCCAACCAGCACAATATTACCTCCCAACTCAATCATCCTCAACACCACTCTCCGAACACGTGACGCTCAACAGGAAAAAACCCTGCCAGCGCAGCCAGCAGGGGGAGAGACAATAGAAAGTCCTTTTTTGCGACGAAGGTGATTTCCATATCTCTCCAAACTATTAACATACCTTCTCGTTTTTAAATCTTACGGATTTTTGCATACTAACGTGTCCTTCCAAAAAAAGGAGAAAAAACAAAGAAACTGAAAAAAGAAAAACGCCGTGGCCCGGATTCGAACCGGGGATCCCAAAAGGGACGAGATGCCTCAACAACAACGCAAAACACCCGCAAGGTGCTGCCTTGCCTTTTCCAGTCTCGCGCAATACCAGGCTATGCGACCACGGCAACAGCAAAAAAATCCCGACGTGCCAACCCCCTTCTTGCTAAACGTGCCAAACCAAAACGCGCCCTGCCAATGAGAAAACAAAATCATCTCAAGAATCAATCATCTCAATCTCAATATTAAGCCCTTCAGGAATAGGAACACGCATCACTAAACGAAGCGCACGCTCATCCAATGCGAGATCAATGAGCCGCTTATGAATCCGCATCTCGTACCGCTCCCACGTCGCCGTCCCATCACCACAAGGAGACCTCCTCGTCGTGACCTTCAACTTCTTACGAGGAAGAGGAATCGGACCGCGCATCACAACACCTGTCTTCTCAGCAATATTTTTGATATACTCGCACGTCTGATTAATCTTGTCAATATCGGTGCTTGCTAACTTAATGCGCGCTTTTTGCATTTCCTTACCCTCTCATGCAACAAGACATGTGCTTGCCATGGTCACATGAACAAAATAACAAAAAAATTTCTTTTTCAAACCCTGCGAAGCAAGCAACCTCCTTACTGCTTCTTCACAAGATCAATGCACATCCCAGCAGCGACGGTCTGCCCGGAATCGCGAATAGCAAACCGGGAAAGCTGCGGAATATCTTTCTGCTTCTCAATGACCAACGGCTGCACAGGCCTGATCTTCACAATAGCAGCGTCACCATTCTTGATGAAGTCAGGATTCTCTTCCAAAACCTCACCAGTAGCAGGGTTGAGCTTCTTCTCAATCTTCTCAAACCTGCACGCGACCTGCGCTGTGTGAATGTGGAAAACCGGCGTGTACCCCACGGTGATAACGTTGGGGTGGTTGAGCACGACGATCTGCGCTGTGAACTCCTGCGCAACAGTGGCTGGGTTTGACTCATCAGAGATGACATCCCCTCGGGCAACGTCCTTCTTCCCAAATCCACGAACGCTGATGCCAACGTTGTCACCCGGCTCTGCCTGCTGAAGCTGCTCATGATGCATCTCAATAGACTTGCACTCACCACGAACACCTTTGCCTTCCCTGCCGGGCATAGCAATAACCTTCTGCCCCACCTTTAAAATGCCGGTCTCAACGCGACCGACAGGAACGACACCGATGCCGGTAATATTGTACACGTCCTGAATCGGCAAGCGAAGCGGCAAGTCAGTAGGCTTCTCCGGCTCCTTGAGGTTGTTAATCGCTTCGAGAAGCGTCGGGCCGGAATACCAACCCATCTTATCCGTCTTCTTCGCCACGTTATCCCCGGGGAGAGACGCAATAGGGACAAACGCGACGTCTTCCGGCTTGAACCCAACAGACTTGAGCAACGCAGAAACGTCCTCAACGACTTTCTTGAACCGAGCCTCATCATAATTCTGCATATCCATCTTGTTCACTGCAACGATGAGCTGCCCAACACCGAGCGTCCTCGACAAGAATACGTGCTCTTTCGTTTGAGCCATAACGCCATCATTTGCAGCAACAACCAACACCGCCGCGTCAGCTTGGGAGGCACCAGTAATCATATTCTTAATGAAGTCTCGGTGCCCGGGCGCGTCGATAATGGTGAAGTAATACTTATCCGTCTCAAACTTCTTGTGCGCGAGGTCAATCGTAACACCTCGCTCGCGCTCCTCCTTCAAATTGTCCATAACAAACGCGAACTCAAAACCGCTCTTTCCAAGCTCTTGCGCCTTTTCCTTGAGCTTTCTCAACGTCTGCTCATCAATGTTGCCAGTATCGAAGAGCAACCTACCAACCGTCGTGGACTTTCCGTGATCAACGTGGCCGATAAAGACCAAGTTTATATGGGGTTTTCCTTTTGCCATTATTACTCCCTCCGTTCTCACCTATCCATTTAAACACATAATAACAACGCACGAACGGAAAAACGAGGGGGTTTTTAAAGATTACTGTTTCTTTTTCTCGAGAAAGCAAGGCGCGCTACTCGCCGGTCCCCCGGCGTGCTTGAACAAAAGAACAAGCACGTCACAAAAAAATCACTGAGGCTGAGCGCCCGTCTCGGTCATCTTCAAACCCTTCCTTGACCGAATAGCATTAATCACTTTAGACTGCAGCTCATCCGGCAAACGCTCAAAGGTCTGATCAACAACAAAACTCGACCCTCGCCCGCCCGTGGCGGAACGCAAATCTGACGCGAGGCCAAACATCTCACTCACTGGCAACTTCCCTTTCACCACCACGGTAGACCCTTCCGTTTGCATATCAAGAAGCTGCCCACGCTTATTACTGATAAGTTTAGAAATCTCGCCCATGAACTCCTCAGGCGCTTCAAACTGCAGGGTTTGCATCGGCTCGAAAATGACAGGACCCGCGTTAAGAATTGCAAGGCGAATACCCTCACGCACCGCAGGGTACATCTGAGCAGGACCCCGGTGAATCGCGTCTTCGTGGAGCTTACAATCAACCAAGGAAACCTTCACTTTAAAGCAAGGCTCGTTCGCAACAGGCCCCTTCTTCATAACATCCTCAAACATATCCATTACCATCTCAATAATCTCACCAATCTGCACAATTCCCCTCGTCTCATCCATCAAAATATTCCCATTAAAGACATCTCGCACATTCCTCGCGCTCTTCGCGTCCCACCCGAGCTCTTGAAACGCACGCCAAATCTCTGTGTCTTTTTTCTTAATCCGCCCTTCAGGAATCGTCCCGTCCTTAATTGCCTGAACAACAGCATCATCAAGAGGCTCAACCTTGAAGTACAGCTTATTATGCTTATTCGGCGACTTCCCTTCCATCGGGTTCGGCGTGGCACGGGTAACCGTCTCTCGATACACCACAATGGGAGGCGAGGTGGTAATCTCAACCCCTTTCTCCTTCACAATCCTGTTTTCAATAACTTCCAAGTGCAACTCGCCCATGCCGCTCATGAGGTGCTCCCCCGTCTCTTTATTGATTTCAATACGAATAGACGGGTCCTCCTTTTGCACCTGGACCAAGACTTCAACAAGCTTGGGCAAATCGGACGGCTTCTTCGCCTCAATCGCCTTTGTGATAACCGGCTCGAAAATATGCGTGATCTGCTCGAAAGGCTCGCACGGCTCAAGAGAAACCGTCTCTCCAGGATATGCGTCCTTCAAGCCACCAACACCAATGATGTTGCCCGCAGGAACATTGTCAACGATCTCCCGCTTAGCCCCATTATAGATGTACACCTGCTGGATGCGCACCTGTGTCTTAGCCCTGTTCAAATATACCTGCACACCCTTCTTCATTGTTCCCGAATACAGCCGCCCAGCAGAAATCTCGCCTGCTTGCGGGTCAATAACGACCTTGATCACCACAAACATAAGCGGCCCGTTCGGATCGCTCTCCCGAAGCGACTTACCCAACGGACTCTCCAAATCCCCATGCCAAATCTTTGGAATGCGATACTGCGCCGCCTCCACAGGATTGGGATGATGCTTCACCACCGCGTTCAACACCACCTCATGAAGCGGCGCCTTCGAACGCAACACTTTCCAATCTCCCTTCTCGTACGCCTCAATAATCTCCTTGAATGAAATTCCTTTCTTTTGCATGTACTGAATAGAAAGCGCCCAATTATGAAACGCAGAACCAAAACACACAGAACCATCCTGAACGTTCACCTGCCACTTCTCACCAAATCCTTTTTCAGCAATCTGCAAAATAAGCTTGTTAACAGCCATGATGTGCTTTACAAAGCGCTCCTGCATCGCTTCAGGCGTGAGCTTGAGCTCCTTGATGAGCCGATCCACCTTATTAATGAATAAAATTGGCTTGACGCGCTCCTTGAGCGCCTGGCGAAGAACTGTCTCCGTCTGAGGCATCACGCCCTCAACGGCGTCAATGAGCACAATTGCTCCGTCAACCGCACGCATCGCGCGCGTCACGTCACCACCAAAATCGACGTGCCCGGGCGTGTCAATCAAGTTAATCAAGAAATCCTCCCCTTCCACGGCGTGCACCATGGAAACAGAAGCGCTATCAATAGTGATGCCGCGCTGCTGCTCATCCTCATGAAAATCAAGCTGAAGCGCACGACCAGCAAGCTCCTCAGACATCATACCCGCTCCACTCAGCAAGTTGTCAGAAAACGTCGTCTTTCCATGATCAATATGGGCGCAAATTGCAATGTTGCGGATATTCTTCGGCTTGTTCATCAACGCCTTGACTCTATCAACCATCTTTGCCATTGTGCTTTCACCTTTCTCCTTACCTGTTTACTCGTACTGCCTCAGGAAAACATTGAAGAGACAAGCCAGCGCCATCACCCTTGTCGGTACAAGAGCGTTTCATCAATACGGGTCCACTCGTGCAGCTCTTCCTTGGAAAACCACACGGCAATCTCCCTCTTCGCCTCTTCCACCGTTCCGGAAGCATGAATAAGATTCTGAATGGGACGCCTACTCGCGTCCGCGAGCTGGTACGTGTCAAAGCTGTAATCTCCCCGAATCGTCCCTGGAGGCGCGTCACCCGGGCTCGTCGCGCCAACCAGTTTGCGAATATGCGCAACAGCATTATGCCCCTGCAAGACAAGGGCGACAACGGGGCTCATGGAAAGAAACTGCATAAGCTGCTCACGAACTCGCAACCCAATCTCCCGCTCGCTCTCCTCAACCACCACACCTTTCTTCTTGTACGCCTCTTTTTGCTTCTCACCAACCATAACAAGCCACTCTTCATCAGCAGCGTAATGCTCTCCGGCAAGTTGCTCATTCGGGTACACCATTTTCATCGCAATAAGCTTTAACCCGCACCGTTCAAAACGAGAAATAATCTCTCCAACAAGCCCTCTTTGCACTGCGTCAGGCTTGAGCAAGACCAAACTCTGTTCTTGCAAAGAAGAAGACAACGAGTCTTGTGCACTACCCCCGCGAGACGTTGCCTTTGCCTTGGCTGAGGAGCTCATTTGCTTGCCTCCTTCTCCTTCCTCGCCGCCTTTGTCCAAGCAACATTCCTCGGCTTTCTTCGCAGCTTCAAAAGGTTTTTTTCGCATTTCAAAGAGCAAAAATGCAAGAGCTTCCCATCGTTCTTGACAAAGAGCTTGCCAGTCCCGGCAGGGATCCGCACACCACAAAAGGAACAAAGCGCCATCCTCACGAACCTCCTCTTCCTGCCTTGTTCAAAGGCCTGGCCTCTATTTCTGTTTCTCGAAGCATCAAAATATCTCCCACCTGAACAGGACCGCGAACATTCCGCCTAATCGTCTTGTTCTTGTCCCTTCCCTCCAGGATTTTAACACGAACCTGTGTCGCCTCGCCACGCGTACCAGTCCTCCCCACAAGCTCCTCAACTCTTCCAGGAACTGCAGGAGAAAACAAAGAACCCTCTGCACCTCCGCCAGAACGCTCTCGTCCGCCTCTCCTTTCTCGACCTCTTCGATCACTTCTCTGAGCGGGCTTCACAGAAGAAGAACTACTCGTGGAACGTCCTGCTTGCTGCTGACCAGCAGTCTTTTGTTCACCTTCCTTGGCCATTCTCACTCCGCCTTAAACTGCTTAATAAGGTCTTTTGCATCTCCTTCCTTCACGACCGCAACAGCAGCAGTACCAAGAGGAAGACCCGCAGCTGCGCCGAGATCCACCTTCTTTTCAACTTCAGCAAACGGAACGCCCTTCTCTTTAGCCAAGAGCGGCAAATGCATCACAATTTCTGGAGGAGTCACATCCTTCGCGATCACAACAAACTTCGCCTTGCCGCGCTCAAGTGCCTTTGTCACCTCATTGGCGCCCCGCTTGATAGCACCAGTCTGCTTAGCAACTTCAACGATTTCAAAAACTTTCTCCATTCTGCCTCAACCTTCCGAGATACAATCAGAACGATGTACCTCACTCCGCCTTTCCTTTGCCGTACCAACCAGCAAGGAAAAGCATCATCACTCACAGGTATCCGCCACGAACAAGCCACTCCTTAAAAAACTTTTCGGCCTTTACAAACACCCTTGCTCATCCAAGAACGTTCTTTGCGGCGTCCTCGACACTCAACACCCACGACTCCCCAGACCGCATATCTTTCAGCTGCACCTTTTCTTGCTTGAGCTCTTCCTCTCCAACAATCACAACAAAAGGAATGCCTAGGCTGTTGGCATACTTCAAATTAGCACTAATCCCGCGCTCATTCAAATCAATACTTGCATTCACCCCTGCCTTTCGTAAACGAGAAACAACGGACAAGCTCTCCTTCACTGTCTGGATAGGAATCACGAACACCTTTGCCGGTGTCACAGGCAAATCCTCCGCCCTCGACTTTAAAATATCCAAGATGGGCTCGAGCCCGAAGGAGATGCCAATGGCGGGAATGTTTGCTGGCGCACCAAGAAGGTCGCCGATGAGGCGATCATAACGCCCCCCCGCAGCAATGGCACTTCGCGTGATAGGCCCTGACGTTGCAAACACTTCAAACAGCGTTCCCGTATAGTAGGACAAGCCCCTTGCGAGCCCCGGTGAGAATTCAACATTGGCTAAGCCAAGCAAGTCAAGTAAAGAAGCAACATTCGCTAATCCTTCATTCTCGCCCAACTGCGACCGAAGAATGCCTAATTTCTGATCATTATCCCCTGGTGGACTGGTAAGATCGAGGAGAAGATCCGCCGCGGAAACCGCAACACCCTTCTGCACCAACTCTCGCTTCACCTCCTCTCGCCCAAGCTTATCAACCTTGTCAAGCGACAAGATAACGGACGAAGAAAGCTCTGGCAGGATCCCGCAACTTTGCACTAACCCATCAAGGATCCTCCGATCATTCACGAGAATACGAATATCAATCCCTAACGAACGAAACACCTCATCAGCCAAGAGCAAGCACTCCGCCTCCGCTAAGAGCCCCCCTGCACCAACAATATCACAATCACACTGGTAAAACTCACGATACCTCCCCAGCTTAATCGGGCCGTCACGATATACACGTCCAATCTGATACCGCTTAAACGGCATCTTCAATGAAGGGTTCATACCCACGAAACGAGCCAAAGGAACGGTGAGGTCGTAACGCAAACCAAGCTTTCGACCCCCCTGATCCGTCAACTGAAAACACTCTTTCAAGATCTCCTCGCCACCTGCGTATTTCGAAGCCAGCACTTCAAAACGCTCAATAACCGGCGTTTCAAGAGGAGCAAAGCCGAACCGCTCAAAAAGTGTTTTGAGCGTGCGCACTACCCTATCCTGCAAGAGCTTGAGCTGAGGCGGCGTATCTCGCACCCCTTTTGCTGTTCGCAATTCCATACGGGAACAGAAAGACACAACAGTATTTAAAAACCTTTTGTACGAGTCATTAACCAATCAGGTCTTGTTCTTCTGCTTTATGCTTTATCAGTAGGGCGGGCGAGAACCAAACAAAAAGAAATGTTTTTATACTCTTTAAATACCTCCGGCCTTGAAAAAGGGGGTTGATACGCATGACGATTCTTCGCACTATTAGCAAGCAATTTCTCAATCTGGACAACAAAGCAATCCGCTTCCAAACCGCAAAAAACAACGGCTACACCCTTATCGAAGCCCTCAAATTCGCGACGGCACAAGAACCCTTCTACGCCTACGACCGAAGGAAACGAATGGAAGCGTTCTTCACCGACCGCGAGAAAAAACTCCAAAGACTCCATCAAGACCTACACAAAATGAACGAGCAACACGGCGCAATACTCAAGAAGTTCAATTCAGAACCCGTAAAGCAGGCAGGCTCCCGACCCTTCTTTCACCCGTGGCCAAGAGCGGGCAAGCTCAAGTAACCCGCAAGCCCGAGCCGAGCACACAACAAAAAAAGGCAGGCACCCTCTCTCAGCGAAGTGGCGGCGGCAATCCTATGTTCTTTGTTTCCTGTACACAGACGGAGAAGACCGCTCTAGCTTCTCAGTAATTTTCTTGCGATCAACTTCGATCTGCAACTTGCCCGCCTCGAATTCTCGCTTAGCAATCTCAATAGGGTTGTACTCCAACGCCTCCAATTCTTTCTTTGACAACTTAACCAATAATGGCGCCCCCATTGAAATCTGCAAAGCTCGCGTACCAATCAACCGAGCCTTTTCATACTTCGTTACGTACCCTTCAGGCAAGGAGATGCTAATTTTTTTCGTCATACCACTAGTCACCTCTCCACACTTGCAAGCTGTTTTCTCAACTCACCGCTCTTTTTCTGAGCTAGCGCAACCATTTTTTTGACATCGTCAAGGGAAAGGGTGCCAGATCCGCCCTTTTGCAACGCGCAAATCTTTCCGTTACTAAGACTCGTCACCGTTAAGCGCGCATCCAACACTCGCTCTTCCTCAAACGTGGGGTCAATCAAAAAGGTGCTGCCAATCTTCAAGACAGTAACCGCGATGGGCTCCTCTAAGAGTTCGAGCTTCGTGTCTGTTCTTTTCTCGTAATCAACCTGTCCATCGTCAGTTAAACCAGGAAGCCTTGTTTCCTTGAGTGCCGCAAGGGCGCCAAGTGTTCCCAAATCAATCAAGTTCCCATCATGATTAAGAGGGCAAATATCGACGTTCACAATCCAGACCTTCTCGCCTGGCGTGATACAAAGAGACTCTTCGTTAATCATGCCACTCTCGCGAATGCCACGATCAATGACGCGAGCAACTTCGATCGCCTCATAGGAGGGAGGCCCCGCCTCGAAAGAAGGATGGGCCAACGGCCGAAGCTCAGCGCCCACCATGAGAACGCCTTTATTAGGTGAGTCTGGAAACGGCGTCCCCACCGAGAGCTTCACACCAACGATGATGTCGGTTTTTCCGCAACGAACCCGTGCAGAACCCTCAGCTGACTTCGTAACTCCTGTTTCTATCGACAAATCCCTCCACGCAGAACAATCGCGTCCGTCAAAACGAACACCTTGACGCAATGCGGCTTGAATATGTTCATGCATACTTTCATTCATTGTCATCACCTACTGAATCGCCACGACTAGCATCATCAACAGGAGGTACCTCATCCTCTCCTGAACGGGCAGCAGCCTCCCTGCCGTTTTCGAGCGCGATGTCAACGGCCTTCAAAGATGCATCCTCGTATTTCTCAAGCAAGGCGCTTCTCTGCGCCTCAGCAATCTTCACACACGCAACACGGCCCATCTCTAAAACGCGCTCCAGCTCATCAGGAGTAATCTTTCCATCCATCTGCAAAAGAGAGAGCTCTCCTGTCGATGGGATGAACGCAACAGGAATGTCTGCAACGTCTCCTTCAGGATATGCTTCTTCATTATAGGTCAAGTCAACAACGAGTTTGTCGTCAACCTTCCCCACACTCACGGCCGCGACCATGTCTTTCATCCGAATCCCGGCATCAGCCAACGCCACAGAAGCCGCGGTGATCGCTGCACAGCGCGTGCCCGCATCGGTTTGCGGCAGCTCAATGAAGACATCAACTACGGCGTTAGGATACCGGTTCAGATCCAGAACCGGCAAGAGCGCATTCTCGATAACGAGGTTAATCTCCTTCGACCTCCGAGAAGGGCCTGGCCGTACCCTATCACCGTGCCCGGAAAAAGGCATCATGTTGTACGTTACTCGCAACGTTCCCTTCTGGGGATCTTGCATGAATTTTGGGTGCAAATCCCTCGGCCCGTAAACAGCCGCGTAAGCCACTGTGTTTCCTACTTGCACAAGGGCAGACCCGTCAGCATTGGGAATAACCCCTGCTTTTATGGAGAGGGGGCGGAACTCGTCAAACTTGCGATTGTCAAATCGTTTCTCATAACCCATTTTCTTTCACCTGCTGATCCAAAAACTCCTTCACCGTATCTGTCAAGCCGCGCAAGTGGCTTCGCTCCTCAATCAAGCGGAACGTCTTCACCGCAACCAACTCATTCTTCGGATCGCCTTCAAGCCACACAAGCCCGTTCTGACCTACAATGATACGGCATTTCGTTTTGTCTTTAATCAAAGAAATCATCGATCCTTGCTTGCCAATAATACGGGGTACCTTCTGAGGATTAACCCTGACGATCCGTCCCCCTTGCAGCTTGTGCAGGCCAGGACCCCTCGCTGTCACGTCAATCAAGTTCTGACTCGTCACTTGAGTAATTTTACAAACTAAGTAATCGCCCAAGTCAAAGTACTTGGTAAGGTCAGCACCTAATGGAATGAAATCCTTCGTGTCTTTCATATTTAAGACAGCAGAGTACGGACCATTCAGGTCGAGCCTCCAACCAGACATTAAAATGTCAATGACACACCCGATCACAGTATCTCCCTTTCGTGGGAGGTACTTACCCGCGAGGGGAATGCTCTTGAGCACTTTTCCATCAATGGTCAGTAACCCGACCTGGTCAGCGATAATCTCTTCTCCACGGCGATACGTGCCATGGCTTGGCAAAAAATCCATGCCCCGAGCCAATACCTGACCCGGAACAACAACTTCCTTGTTCTTTACTAACAATGTCATAGTTTCACTTCATATTTTTTTAATACGTTTTTTTCTTTTTTTTTCACTCACTTCAATTCAAACATGGCTTTTGTTTTTTTCTTTAAACTTTTTTTTCTTTCTGCCTTTGACTTATTTTTCAACAAGTTCAACTTGCGCTCTGCCTTGCGTCTTACTATTCAACTCCTCGATGAAGTCCACCCGCAAACCCGCAGGCAACTCAACCACGGCACGCCACGAACCATCATTAAGCCACTCTTCCTTCACAATTGTAGCGTAATGCTGCACCGTGGAATAGAGCTTTGGCGCAACGTCACTTGGCAAGTGAATCGTTAGCGTACTCCGCTCGAAGCGAATAGGGAGAACCTCACGCAACTTCTTGAGCACATCTTGGATTTGGTCTTCTGCCTTTCGAAACTCATCAACGCGCACGCGAGCCTCCTCAAAAGCGAGCTCTATGCGCTTTTCGGGGTGAGGATTGCCTGTTCGCGGATCAATGCTATTTATGTGAATCAGATGCACCAGTCGCTTCTTTTTCTCCTCTCGCAAGCGATCACGAAATTGCTGCGTAATCTGGAGATTGCCCTCCTTGAGGATTACTTTAGCAACTTCGAGCGGATCGCTCGTCCCAAACACTTCTCGCATGTGGGTTTCGGACGCAAGCAAACCTTTCTTGGCATCTGAAAAAACCTTTTCAGCACGCAACACTTCACGAACGTCTTCGATCGACAAGTCGCCCTGCCTTTCTTTTAGTTCCACTGCCTTGTCAGGGTCGACAACGAGCTCAAATGTCTCGCCGCCCTTCTTCAAACTGCAAAGGTTCACGTGAATGCGCTCCTGATCGAATGTAGGACCTTTCATGCCTGACCTCTCTTGTTCATTTCGTTTGTGCTAAACAAGCAAACATCATTTCGTCAAAGTACTGATCGTGTCTTTCTCAACTTTCTTCATCACTGGCTGCTCGCCCTCCTTAATGAATGCGGCATCAATGCGTTGTGGATGAAAGTCCTTGTCAAGCACCTTCTTCAATGCGCGAATTGCAAGCTTCAAGCCATCCATGATGGTTAAGCTTTCTTTGTATTCCTTGAAGAGTATTTGTTCAATTTCCGAGTCTCCCTCACCAATAACGGTGGCTTTGTACTGGTTAAAAATTCCCGTCGGGTCGGTCTCAAAAAGCTTCTTTCCTCCCTCGTCAACGCCTGCGATAAGCAAAGAGACGCCGAAAGGACGCAGGCCTCCTGACTGGGTTGTGAATTGCTTGAGGTTAGCCAAGTCTTTCACGATGGAAATAGTATCAATAGGGGAATCATACGTCACCTTGTACGCCTGCGCCCGTTCCTGCGCCCGTTCAATAAGCACTCGCGCATCGGAAAGAATTCCTGCTGCGGTTGCCATGATGTGTTTGTCAATCTGAAAGATTTTCTCAATGGCTTCAGGAACAACAAGCTTGTCAACAATTCTCTTGTCCGTCACGAGCAAGACCCCGTCCTTGCAAACCATACCGATGGCGGTGTTGCCCAGCCGAACAGTCTTCTTCGCATATTCAACTTGGAGGAGCCGTCCATCAGGAGAAAACATAGTAATGGCCCTGTCATAACCCATCATTTGATGTTGTACTGGTTGCATCGTTCTTCAAACCTCCCATTTACTGTCTGCGATTCTTACACGCTTTTTTTTTCAAACAGCCTTCTTTCATCCTTCTTTTTTTTAATATTGCCTCTTTGTTCATGCATTCGCTTTGCTAACGCTTCTGTTTAGCGCGCCCGACAAGGAAAGCGCTTCTTTTGCTTTTTTCAAGATGCCGGAAACAGCAACAACACGCAGAGGACCAGCAAGCGGATGGGAGCACAAAGCAATCCGCACCTCATCTACGTGCTGCGCAGAGCAACGAATGATTCCTGAACAGGAACGCTCGTTAAAGACAACAACTTGAACACCTGCCTTTGCGAAACCCCGCACGCCAAGCCATGAGAAAAGACCGCGCAGAAGCTCCTGCTTAGACGTTCCTCTACTGCCTCGAAAAACAAGGTACCTTTTTTTCTCCTTTAAAACGGGCAACAAAGGCTTTAACTTCACCATTCTGACCTTTCTTTTGCTGCTTTGTATCGTACAGAAGTGTTCAAACGCTTCTTTTTCTTCTCACCGAGGCGGAGCTCACCCGCATTTATAAAGCTATCGGAAGCGGCTGGAAACGACCAAAACAAGCAAGAACGGCCCTAGCAGCGCTAACTCAAGTGCTTCCTCAGCGTCACAACTGAGGAGGCAAGCCATGTGGAAAATCAGCACTTGCTTGCGAGCCCTCCCGAACGAGGAATGGCTGCAAGACCTTGAGCACTTGAGCCTTTTTCACCGCTAACTCGCTTTCCGTTTGCGCCTCGACGACTAGGCGCATTAAAGGCTCGGTGTTCGACGCACGCAGGGAAAACCACCACGACGGGAAATCCACCTTTACCCCGTCAAGAAGCGAGACATCCCCATCCGCGAACGCGTCCTTCACTGCAGCAAGAGCACCGATCTTGTCAGCAATGGCAAGATTAATCTCGCCAGAATTAGCATACATCTCACTCAACGGCCTAACAAGCGCAGAGAGCGGCTTCCCCGTTCGCTCGAGCATATTTAACACCCTACAAAGCATAATAATCGGGTTCTCACAATACGCGGTTTCCGGAAAGAAGAAATGCCCGCTCAATTCACCTCCAAAAATACCTCTCTGCTCCAGCAACGCTCTCTTCAAATTCGTCCTCCCTGCCTTAGCGAGAACAAGGCGTCCGCCACTTCTCCGAACAACATCTTGAACGACTCTACTCATCCGCAAATCAGCAACAATACAACCCCCTGGTTGCTCCAAGAGCAACTCGTGAGCGATGAGCGCGAAGAGCACGCTTGGCGGAACGACCTTGCCGGTCTCGTCAACGAAACCACACCTGTCCGCATCGCCGTCAAGCCCCACCCCGAACGACGCGCGCCGCTCCACAACGTGCTGAGCAAGCTCAGTTAGCGTATCAGGCAAAGCAGGGTTGGGAACATGATGGGGAAAAGAGCCGTCGGGTGTAAAGTACAGCGGATGCAACGTGAACGGCACGTCCTCTTTCATAAGCTCCCTAAACGTAATCCCCCCCATCCCGTTTCCAGCATCCACGACAACCGACGCGGGACGCTTCGCCTTTAAAAATGAAAGGCTGAATTTGACATACGCTTGAACAAAATTCTTATGCGTCACTAATCCTTTATGCCTTGGTGATGAGAATCGCTCTTCTTCAACGAACGCTTGAATCCTGAGCAGACCACTCGTAGCGTCCACGGGAAGAAGCGAATCCCCCCTGCAAATCTTCAAGCCATTATACTCCTTGGGGTTGTGGGAAGCGGTAACCATGGCGCAGGCAGGATGCGACCGACCAGCGAAGTATAAAAGCGGGG
This sequence comes from Candidatus Woesearchaeota archaeon, assembly GCA_003694805.1. Taxonomy (NCBI): domain Archaea; kingdom Nanobdellati; phylum Candidatus Woesearchaeota; species Candidatus Woesearchaeota archaeon. The sequence goes on from RFJU01000057.1 coordinate 33,719, forward strand.
TTGATACCTGCCCGATGTCAATAACAGAACACCCCTGATCAATTACGCCATCACAAAAAGCGCGAGCTAACGAAGGCGAAGACACACGCATGTCCCTCCCAACAACCATCTCATTACACTGCAAAAACGCAACAGACGCTCTCCCAACACGGTAAAACAAGTGTTCATCAATCTCATCAGGGTACACGCCACGAATATCGTACGCTTTAAACACAGACATGCCCTGAACTAAAAGAGTTATTCTTTAAAAAATTTTTTAAAAATATACCTCCTCCTTTTTCTCCTTGCCAGACCCGTCTCGCCACAACCACTCTCCTTCTTGCACCCTTGCAACAACCCTCTTTTTTTGAGCAAATGTTGAGCAAATCACCGGAGCATCTCGTATGAACCCCTTGAAATAACACAACCGCTTGCCTGCTTGGCTTTTGCGAGAAAAAAACAAGACACGGGCCTTGTTTTTCCTACCCTCCTCCGACCAAAACATTTATATACATCTGGCGCACCGAACATTTCATTAACGAAAGGAGGAACATTCATGAAGCGATTCTTTTCACTGAGGCGATTTAAGCGAACAGGGTATGATGACGACGAAATGGCAGACGTTGAGGACGAATACGTAGAACTCAATGCAGACGGAGATGCTGACTCGTCACAAGTCATCGTCAGGCCCTTCGTGATGGAGGACTTCTCAGATATTAAAGAAATCGTTGACACCCTGAGGGAAGGATACACGATTTGCCTCGTCAATATCAAACCACTCAAGGACAAAGACCTCGTCGAACTCAAACGCGCTATTAACAAGCTCAAAAAAACCTGCGATGCGATTGACGGCGACATAGCAGGCTTTGGCGATGACTACATTGTCGTCACGCCAAGCTTTGCACGCATTTACCGGCAAAAAAACACGCTTGAGTAAACAAGCACCCTTTGCAAGACTAGCCTGCCAATTCGCCTCTCACTCCACGTGGAGAGCCACCTTCTTTCTTCTAACCTCTTGTGGCAAAGAGAGCAGACCCCTAACGCCAAGCCCGCCACAAATTTTATAAAGCGCTTGTGCGTTGAAAAATGCAAGAAGACCGACCCGCTCTGGTCAACGACAAATGAAAACACAAAACAAAGAACACGACACCAAGACCCAACAGGGAAAGGTACCACAGGATGCCACCCCTCAGCCAATGGTCCTCAAAGGCGAGCTCTGCCCCGTCTGCCACAAAAAAACGCTCACCCTCATGGAAACGCCTTACGAAATCCCTTTCTTTGGAACGTGCTCTCTCTTCTCCATGGATTGTGAACACTGCAAGTACCACAAGGCAGATGTTGAATTTTCAGAAAAACACCCACCTGCAAAGTTTACTCTTGAAGTTAGCAACGAAGAGGACCTCAAAGCCAGAGTTATAAAATCAGCAAGTGCAACCATAAAAATTCCGCACCTCATCACTATTGAGTCAACAGAGTTCTCCAACGGGTACGTCACTAACGTGGAAGGCGTCCTCAACCGAATACGACACCAGATCGCCTTTGCACGTGATGACAGCGACGACCCTGCTGTCAAGAAAAAAGCCAAACAACACCTCAAAAAAATTGACCGCGTCCTCTGGGGCAAGGAAAAACTTAAACTCATTCTTGAAGACCCTTCAGGAAACTCAGCAATCATCTCGCCTCGCGCCCAGAAAACCGTGCTCAAGAAAAAATCCTAGCAAGTCACTGAGAGGAACGAGCACAGGACCGCTTTTCTTGCTTTTTCGCACTGAACAACACAAGAACAGGGGTGTGCGAAGAAACAACCTTGTGGCTGCTGCACGGGGCAACACAAGGAATGGCAACAACGCCCTTTGGCACACGCTTAGGGTGCAAGCATCGCCCTTTCAAGTGATAATCGCACGCTTTGTGAGCGAGCAACCGCTCTTTTTGTGTGAACCGCATAGGACACCTTCGTCGCGCGAGCATTAACGCATCTATGTTTTTTAAATCTTTCTTTTTTCACACGCCCGTTCAATGAGGAAAATCCTTCTCCAGAACAGTCTGATCCCCCCAAAGAAGAACAATCACAATAATTTAATAAAACACCTGCTTCTCTTTCTCACAGGTATGGAAGAGCTAACATTCCATCAGGCAGAATCAGACAAACTAGTAATACTTTTACACGGATTGTTGGGCTCAAAAGACGCACCCTACAGAGTGGCCTTTGCAGAAAGGATGAATAACTTAGGATATAATGTTTTGAGATTCAATTTTTCTAAGGGCGGCGGAAAAAATATTGATCATCCTGACATATTTACTTCCCAATTAAATGAACTAGAACAGATTTGTTCTTCCTATTCTGATTTTGATATAGGTTTGATGGGGGCATGTACTGGAG
>RFJU01000058.1 GCA_003694805.1 Candidatus Woesearchaeota archaeon
ACCTCGTAGTCGGTGCCGTCGATGGTGTACGTCTTCGTCTCGCCTTCGCGCAGGGTGTCGGACACGTCCCCGCCCATGAGCTCGAGGGAGACTTCCTGGTTGCTATTCAGCGTCGTGTCAACGATGGTGTAGTCGGTGCCGAAGATGTTGATTCTCGTATCTTCGAGGTCGTTGAGGCCGCAGGTAACAGTAGAAGTTCCTGTGCAGTCGTCGAGCTCAGACTGGAAGCCGGACTCGAACTCGAGCTGGTACTCGAAGAACGGCGTGCTTCGGATGCCTTGGATGACGAGGTAGTCGCCAACGTTGTCATCCTTGTCTGCCGTGTAGTCAACGTACATCGTCGCGAGGCCGCTCGTGCCGAAGCGCAGGTACTGGTTGTAGTCTGTTGAGCCCTGCTGGGTGCTGACTCTGCCGCTCTTGAGGGCTGCCAGGTCGTCTTCGGTGAACGTTTCCTTGACGTCTGCCACGTTCTCGCCGAGCTCGAGGATGTCTGAGCTGATGGAGAACTGGGCTGCATCACCGACGAGGTTGACCGATCCCGTGCTGGGGATGTCGAGTTCAACTTCCGTTGTTGCGGACGCTTGCAGGCTTGCTGCAATGTCGACTGCGCCGATGACGTCACTCGTGGCAGCTTTCTCGCCGACGACGATTGCGCCGTCGAAGACGCCGTTCGTGATGAACGGTGTCGGATAGTCTGCCAAATCGTATGCAAGTGCGCCTGCCATCGTCATGCCGACCATGGTCGCACCAGCACCGAGAGCAACTATCTTTTTAATTAGTCGCTTGCTGTTCATTTAAACACCTCCGTGTTTTCCGTAGAGTGGTGCAACACTGTTGCGTTCCCCCACGTAACCGTGTTGCAGCTCGTGCCTCTCGAGGCGGCACAGGAAGTTTGCGCTGACATCGACGTGGATGCGTTCCGCGCCGAAGCCAATTTAAGCCTTCGTGTACCGTCGATAGTGCTCAAGCCGCTCAGGTAGGGGTTTTGTGTCCGATTTTGTTTATAAAACTTTCGATAGGGCTGTGTTGTGCAACAAACCTTGTATCGCCAGAGCCGTTTTCGTTGTAAAATTCAAGGGTTTTAGGAGGTCATTACAGCACAGTAGCGACCGTTTCGATTTATAAATTGGTTTTTAAATTGAACGGAGGTGTTCTTAAATGTTTTAAGCATCGACAAGAGTGCTTGCTACGCGCGCCGAGCAAAGGAAGCGCCCTGTCATTGCGCCAAGGTTCTCGTCGAGAAACAAGGAGTGAACAAAGGATGAACAAGGAACGGACACAGAACCGGCCGGCGTAGGATGTGAGCATAGCATTGTGAACATTGCATGATGAGGGGAACATAGCATTGTGAGGGCGGCGCGGGTGGAGAGAAACAAGAGAAACACAGCAGAAGCCCATAGCAAAAGCGCGGCCCAGATGACGAACGACCCCCGCCACCTTGCACCTCCTCGAGAGCTCGAAAAGATTTAAAAAGGGAGTGTTGCTCGTCATGTTCTCGTGCGAAAATCGGTGCGGGCGTGCCAGAGCGGTCAAATGGGACG
>RFJU01000059.1 GCA_003694805.1 Candidatus Woesearchaeota archaeon
TTAGCTCAGTTGGCTAGAGCGCTCGGCTGTAGACGGTGCCTGACGTGTTCCCGGTCCGTGTTCGGGTTTGGATGATGCGCACCCAGCCGTAACCGAGAGGTCCCCGGTTCGAGTCTGGGAGGGGGGAGTTCTTTTTTCTTTTTAGTCGATTGCGTAGTCAGTTGTGGAGTGCTTTTTCTGCAAGTTGGCGTGCTGCTTCCTTTGTCGTCGCGACAGCGAGAAAGCGGTTGTTGTGGCAGAAGGTTGCTCCTTTGACGCCGCTTGCTTTTTCCAATGCCTTCCCGCTCAGGCCCGCCCAAGAGAGTGGGAAGTCTTTGCGGTTCTCGAAACAGTACTGTTTTTTGGGCACCGCCCTGATGAACCAGGCTGTTTTGTCTTTGTTTGGTTTGATGACGAAGAGTTTCTCGGGATGTTGGATGACCCAGTCTTCCCACTCGCAGGGTTCCGGGAGGACAAGGATCGGTCCTGGCTGGTTTTTGAGTGCTGTGAGCACGATGGCGCGTGACGCGATGTAGCTCTTTGCGTGGGCTAGTTCTGCTTTGAGGAGGGTTTGCATGAAAAAGACGGCTTGGTGGAATGCAGCGTCTAGTTGTTCTGGTGTGCTGGTTGTCCATGGCGGCACGAGGGTTTCAATGGCCTTGAACAGTTCATAGGGGAGGATGTCTTGTCGTGTTGGTTGGCAGAGGGAGACGCCGTTGTCTCCTGCGTCAATAGGGCAAAAGAGGCGGAGGTCTACGCGTTCATGTTCTTCCTTGGTTGTAAGTTGGTGCCCGAAGTGTTTCCAGATCAGTCCGGCTGAAGCATAGGGGATGCCGTTTGTTCTGGCGCCTGCACCGCCGCGTTGGTGGTGGTCGAAGTCGCCTGTTTGTGGGTTGTACGCGCCGCCAACGTCTATGCGCACGTTTGCTTGGTTGTAGACGGCTGGGTTTCGTGTTCTCGTGATGGTGCAGTCAGGGTGGAGGAGTTTGAGCGTTGCTATGGCTAAGGTTTCGTCTGCGTGGAAGGGTCCATCATGGGTTGCGATATGCATGTTTTGGTGTGTGTAGGCGGGTTTGGCTGATCGGGCTTGTGTTGTCTGGCGGGGGTTTATATGTTTTTGTCTCTGATTTGTTTCTTGTTTTGCCTGCCGGGTTCCCTCCTCAATAAAAAACCGCAAGCTTTTTAAAGGGCCTCAATTTCCGCTGCCACCTAGGATGCATCGTCGAGCGCAGCGTAGGGGGCATGGGCACAAGTAAGTATTCTCTAACTGGTTGAATGTTAGAGAGTGTTGTGCCGTTTTGTTGCCTTCGTAGTTGCCCTGGTGGTGTAGTCTGGCCTAGCATGAAGCCCTGTCGAGACGGTGATGTGCTCGGGCGTATGCTGGCGTGTCAATGTCGTTGAAAGGCTTCGACCCGGGTTCGAATCCCGGCCAGGGCGTGCATGAGCCGGTAGCTCAGCCTGGATGCATCCGTTGCAGGGCACTAGAGCACTCGGCTTTTAACGAGGAGCCCCTTCTGGGAGGGGTTGCCTTGTCAGAAACCGAGTGGTCGCGGGTTCAAATGACGCTTTGTTGGAGCGTGGGAAAGTCCCGTCCGGCTCATCCTGCTCAAGAAGGTGATGGGAAGAATGGTAAAAGAAGAAGCGTTCCGTGTTGAGGAGCACGTCCTCGTTCCGAAGCATGAAAAAATTTCTGAGGCTGAAAAGAAGAAGGTGTTGGAGGAGCATAACATTACCGTTCATGACTTGCCGAAGATCTTGCGTTCGGATCCCGCGATTGCTCATCTTGATTGTAAAGAGGGCGATGTAATTCGTATTCGAAGGAAGAGTTTAACGGCTGGCGAGTCCGTGTTTTATAGGGGTGTTATTGATGGTTGATGATGCGTCGAAGATTGTGATTCAGGAGTATTTTAAAGAAAATTCGTTTATCAAAGCGAGTTTGGATTCTTTTAATCACTTGATTGAGGAAGAGTTGCAAAACATCGTTAATGAAAACAAAGACATCGAACCCGCAATTATTCCTAGCAATGTTGATGAGTTTAAAATTCGCCTGGACAGGATTATTGTGTCAAAGCCGGAAATCACCGAAGCAGATGGTTCAACGAGGGCTGTGTATCCTGTTGAGGCGAGGATGCGCAGGATCAGTTACGCCGCTCCTGTTCAGCTTGAGGTTTCGGCGTACATCAACGGGGTGCAGAGGGAGTCGTTCACTGCGCAGATAGGGAATATTCCGATCATGTTGAAGTCGAAGTTCTGCCATTTGCATGGGAAGTCTCGGGAAGAGCTCGCGGCAGTCGGGGAGGATCCTGATGATCCGGGCGGGTATTTCATCATTAATGGAACGGAGCGCATCATTGTTAACATAGAGGACTTGGCGTCAAATAAATTCATGGTGGAGAAGGCTTCAACAGGAACGTCTCCTTTTGTCGGCAAGGTGTTTAGCGAGAGCGGTTCGTATAAGATCCCTCACCAAATTGAAAAACTCAAAGACGGTATTTTTTACCTTACCTTCACTCGGGTGAAGCGGATTCCTGTGGTAGTTGCTGTCAAAGCCTTGGGGCTCTTGAAGGATGAAGAGATTATGAAGGCGGTGGGTCTTGAGAATCAGTCTGAAGTGTTGATCAACCTTTACGACTTTGTGGATATTAAGTCTCGGGAGGATGCTCTTGACTTTATTGCGAGGAAGATGGGCATTACGCAGTCGCGCGACATTCGTCTCGAACGGGTGCAAGAGATTGTTGACAAGTACTTGCTGCCGCATATCGGGATGACGAGCGAGTCGCGGTTGCTAAAGGCGCACAACCTTTGCAAGATGCTCAAAAAGTTCATTTTGGTTGCGAACGGCGAGGTTCCTCCCGATGACAAAGACCATTACATGAACAAGCGCTTGAAGCTTCCAGGGGACTTGCTTGCTGATTTGTTCAGGGTGAATTTGAAGATTTTAATTGGTGATTTGCTCTACAATTTCCAGAGGATTGTGAAGCGCGGAAAGTTCCCGTCTATAAAGGTGATTATTCGTGAAAAGCTCTTGACGCAGAAGGTTTACTCTGCAATGGCCACGGGAAATTGGGTTGGTGGCAGGAAAGGCATTTCTCAGCGTATTGAGCGCTTGAATTTCTTGCAGATGCTCTCGCATTTGCAGAGGGTTGTAAGCCCTCTTTCTGCTTCTCAGGAGAATTTTGAAGCGAGGAGTTTGCACAGCACGCATCTTGGGAGGCTCTGCCCATCAGAGACGCCTGAGGGGACAAACATTGGTTTGCGCAAGAACTTGGCGATGTTGGCGCATGGCACGCACAAGATTGACGAGTCAGAGGTGCTGGAGCATCTAAAAAAATCTGGATTAGAGGTTTTGAAGGGGTGAAAATGGCTGACGTTTTTTTGGACAACAAATTTGTTGGAACGGTGAAGAACGGGCTTGAGTTTGCACAGCAAGTTCGTCAGGATCGACGCGCGGGTAAGCTGGATATTCAGCTTAACGTTCGTTTTGACGCAAAGTTGGATCAGGTTTTTATTGAAACGGCAAAAGGGCGCGTCACGCGGCCGCTCGTTGTTGTTGTTGACGGGAAGCCGTTGTTGAATGAGCGTCATATTCAGCAGTTACAAAAAGGTGAATTGCTCTGGTCTGATTTAGTGAAGCAAGGGGTTATTGAGTATTTGGACGCGTCTGAAGAGGAGGATGCGCTCGTCGCGTTGGAAAAAGAGGACTTGACTCCTGAGCATACGCATTTGGAGATTAGTGCTGTTGATATTCTTGGCATTGCCGCCTCGCTTGTCCCATACGGCCATCACAACCAAGGGGTTCGCTTGTCGCAGGGCGCAAAGAATCAAAAACAGGGCGTTGGTTTTTATGCTGCAAACTTTCCTATTCGCATGGATATGGATGTCAGTATTTTGCATTATCCTCAAGTCCCGATTGTAAGCACTATTTTGCATGACGTGATTGAATATCAAAAGCACCCTACCGGCCAGAACGTGACGGTGGCAATTATGGGGTATCGAGGATACAATATGGAGGATGCCATCGTTGTTAGCCAGGGCGCTATTGACAGAGGACTTGGGAGGAGCACGTATTATCGTCCCATGGTGACGGAGGAGATGCGGTATTCTGGAGGGTTGATTGATCAGATTTCTGTTCCTGACAAAGATGTGAAAGGATATCGCACCGAGCACGACTATCGCTTCCTTGAAGAGGACGGGATTGTCTTTCCCGAGGCGAACGTGAAGGAGGGCGACGTCGTGATTGGGAAGACTTCGCCCCCGAGGTTTTTGTCCAGTCTTGATGAGTATAACTTGACGACGAGCTCGAGGCGCGAGTCATCCCTTGCTATGCGTCACGGAGAGCAGGGTATTGTTGACTTTGTGTGCCTCACTGAGAACGAGCAGGGAAATAAGATGGTGCAGGTTCGTCTTCGCAACCAGCGCATCCCTGAGATTGGAGATAAGTTCACGTCTCGTCACGGACAAAAAGGGGTTATTAGCCTGATTGTGCCAGAGCAGGATATGCCGTTCACGGCAACAGGGATGCATCCGGATATCTTGTTCAGCCCTCACGGGATTCCTAATCGTATGACGGTTTCTCACTTGATTGAGCTTCTCGGTGGAAAGACAGGCGCTCTTGCGGGGCGATACGTTGACGGAACGACGTTCTCATCCGAACCGGAGAAGGCGTTGAGGGAGGAGCTTGCCAGGCTTGGCTTTCGAGAAGACGGTTCTGAAGTGTTGTACGACGGGGTGACAGGGGAGGAGTACCCTGTTAGGATTTTCGTTGGTAACATGTTTTATTTGCGGCTCAAGCACATGGTTGCGAACAAGATTCACTCTCGCGCGCTGGGTCCTATTGAGTTGTTGACGAGGCAGCCAACGGAAGGAAGGACGAAGGAAGGCGGTTTGCGCATGGGCGAGATGGAGAAGGATACGTTCGTTGCGCACGGCGCGGCGCTGCTTCTCAAGGAGCGTTTTGATGCCGACAAGGTCGCTGTTCCTGTTTGCTTGAAGTCGGGCATGATGGGGTATTATGATAAGAGAAAGAACAAGCTGATCTCGCCGATTTATGGTGAGGATGCTGAGCTTGACTGGGTTGAGATGAGTTATGCCTTCAAGCTCTTGCTTGATGAGATCAAGTCGTTGTGTGTTTTGCCAAAACTGATACTGGAGGATAAGTTTTGAGGTGTTGCAAGGATGATTCCAAAAGCGATTTCAAAGAAGATTAAGGCCATTCAATTCACGCTGCTCTCTCCTAAGATGATTAAGGAGATGGCGGTGGCCAAGATTGTAACGCCTGAGTTGTATGACAAAGAAGGATACCCTGTCGACGGGGGTTTGATGGATATTCGCTTGGGGGTTATTGATCCCGGATTGACGTGCAAGACTGATGGGCTCAAGCTCAAGGAAAGTTTGGGGCATTTTGGGTATATTGAGTTGGCAAGGCCGGTTATTCATATTAATTTTGCGGGGTTGATCCTTGATCTGCTTCGGTGTTCTTGCAGGGAGTGTGGCAAGATCCTAATTCCTCAGGATAAGATCACGTCTTACGGCAAGTATTTGGATAAAGTGTTGGAAGAGTGGGGTGCTGAGGAGCGGCGCAAGGCCGTAAAGGAGATTATAACCACGCTCAAAACGGTAAGCAAGTGTCCGCATTGCAATGCTAAGCAGTTCAAGATTTCCCTCGACAAGCCGACAACGTTCTTGGAGGATGAGAAGCGTCTCTCACCAATTGAGATTAGGGCGCGGCTTGAGAAGATTCCTGATGATGACCTGGCCGTGTTCGGTATTAATCCTTCATCTATGCGTCCAGAATGGGCAGTCTTGACCGTTTTGCCCATTCCTCCTGTGACGATGCGGCCGTCTATCACCACCGAGTTTGGTGAGCGGTCTGAAGATGATTTGACGCACAAGCTGGGCGATATTGTTCGGATTAATCAGCGCTTGTTCGAGAACATCAATGCTGGGGCTCCTGAAATAATCATTGAGGACTTGTGGGATTTGCTCCAATACCATGTTACAACCTTTTTTGATAATGAAGTGGCGCAGCTTCCTCCTGCTCGGCACAGGTCGGGTCAGCCGCTGAAGACGATAGCGTCAAGAATAAAATCGAAGGAAGGCCGGATTAGGCATAATCTTGCGGGAAAACGGACGAATTTTTCTGCGAGGACGGTGATTAGTCCTGATCCGTCGTTGAACATCAATGAAGTTGGTGTTCCTCTCATGATTGCAATGAAGCTGACGGTTCCTCGCAGAGTTACTGAGTGGAATGGTGAGTATTTGAAAAAGTTTGTAGAGCGCGGCCCGAAAGAGTACCCCGGAGCGAACTATATTGTAAGGCCTGACGGCCGGCGTAAGAGAATTACTGATGAGACAAAAGAGCAGCTCTTAGAGGAGATTCAGCCGGGATATGTTGTTGAGCGGCATTTGATGGATGGAGACATTGCGATCTTTAACCGTCAACCCAGCTTGCATCGCATGTCAATGATGTGCCATAGGGTGAGAGTGCTTCCTGGCTTGACGTTGCGCCTCAACCCTGCAGTGTGTGCCCCGTACAATGCGGACTTTGACGGGGATGAGATGAACCTGCACATTCCTCAGACGGAAGAGGCAATGGTCGAGGCTGAGGTGTTAATGGAGGTGCAGACGCAAATTATCAGTCCACGTTACGGGCTGAGCATTATCGGGTGCATCCAGGACGCGATTTCAGGAAACTATATTTTGACAAAATATTTGGAAAAAATTCCGCGCCACGAAGCGGTGGACTTGCTCTCCGCCGTTGGCATTGAGGATTTTTCAAGGTTGCCGAGCAAGGAGTTTGTTTCTGGCAAGGAAGTGTTTTCTTGCGTCCTCCCGAAAGATTTTGAGTTTACAGGAAGAAAGCGGGAAAAAGAAGAGCAGGTGATTATTAAGCAGGGCAAGCTTCTCTCCGGGGTTTTGGACAAGCGAAACTTGGGCGTCGGGTCTGGCTTGCTTTTGAGGACGCTTCATAAAAAGTACGGGCCTGAAAGGATGGTTTCCCTCCTCGCCATGATTTATAAGCTCGGGACGGAGGTTATTCATCATTACGGGTTTACGATTCGGTTGTCGGATCTTGATCTTTCCGAGGAGACGCACAAAGAGATTCGCAGGGTTCTTAATGAAGCCGAAGAGGATGTTGAGAAGATGATTAGGCAGTTTGAGGAGGGGACGTTGGAGGTTCTTCCTGGAAGGACGTTGAAGGAAACGCTTGAACTGCGCATTTTAGAGCGTCTGAATCAGGCGCGAAACGTTGTCGGAGTTTTAGTTGCTGAGCGGACTAATCAGTCGTCGAATACGATGATGATGGTGCGTTCTGGTGCAAGAGGCAATTTGATTAATCTTTCTCAAATGGCTGCTTGTGTCGGCCAGCAGGCTTTGCGTGGTGGCAGGATTGATAAGGGGTACGCTGACAGGACGCTTTCTTGTTTTCGAAGGGGTGATTTGAAGGCAGACGCGAGGGGGTTCATACGGCACGGGTTCAAAGAAGGGCTCAAGCCTCATGAGATGTTCTTTATGGCAATGACTGGCAGGGACAGCCTTATGGATACCGCGTTGCGAACACCCAAGTCTGGTTATTTGTACAGGCGCCTTGCCAACGCGTTGCAAGATTTCAAGGTTGACTACGACTTTTCAGTAAGGGACGCGTCTGGTAAAATAATTCAGTTCACGTATGGGGAGGACGGCATTGATGTTTCTCGTTCTGAGAAAGGAAAGATTAATGTAGAGGCCATCAAGAACGAGGTGTTCAAATGAGCGAAGCGTTGTTTAAGGCGTACGAGGGCAAGCTCCCGCCTAGTATTCTGGCTGAAGCAAAGGAGCTAGTTCCTAAGGGTGCTAGCGAGGCCATGATAAAAAAGTTTTTGGAAGCAGTCTACGCGGAATACTTGTCTTCCGTGGTTGATCCTGGAGAGTCGGTGGGTTTGGTAACAGCAGAGTCCATTGGCGAGCCGGGTACGCAGATGACGTTGAACACGTTCCACTTCGCAGGCGTTTCTGAAATGAATGTCACCACTGGATTGCCTCGTTTGATTGAGATTTTGGACGGGAGGAAGACGATTAAGACAGAGATTATGGAGATTTACTTGAAAAAGGAGCTTTTGGAGAAGAAATCGGTGAGGCAGATTGCTGAGATGATTAAAGAAACCAGGCTTAAAGAGTACGTAAAAGAGATTGAAATTGATGTTCTTGAGCCGAAGATGACGGTGGTGTTAGACAAGGAAAAGATGGCTCAGCGCGAGATGACTTCTGCAAGGATTGCATCAGTTCTTCGAAAAACATTGAAGACGTTTGAAGTTGCAGTAGAGGGGGATGTGCTTTCTATCACGTCAACATCGAAGGAAGAGCCGCTCAAGCAAATATATCATTTGCGTGAGAAAATTAAGGATGTCTACATTAATGGTGTGAAGGGGGTCAAGCAGGTGCTTCCGGTAAAGCGGGGGAGTGAGTACCTCATCGTTACTGCAGGGAGCAACCTCAAGGAACTTCTTAAGATTGAAGGAATTGATATGACGAGGACGAAAAGCAACAACCTCTACGAAGTGCAGAAGTTGCTGGGAATTGAGGCTGCTAGGCAGACCATCATCAA
>RFJU01000060.1 GCA_003694805.1 Candidatus Woesearchaeota archaeon
CGCTCCGCTTGAACGAGTCATAATCGTCCTTGTCGAAGAACCTCTTCTGAACTTCCAGGAACTCCCGATTGATCGGAACAGTAACCTGAACATTGCTGATGTTCGGAATCTGGCAGACGATATTGGACATTGTTGGACTCCTTCCTTTCTTGATTGATTGATTGTGGTGCTTAGACTACACCATAAGGGAGTCCCGTTACAGGACTCCCCAAGCTATAGCCTGGATTGGAGGTATCAGGAGTCCGCCGACTCCTTCTTCTTCTCCAACTCCAAGATGGCAAGCGCGATGAGCCTCGCCTTTTCGTCACCGAGTCGCTTAATGTATCCCTCGGCAATTTCGAGAATCGGCTTCTCAGGCTTCTCCTTCTTGATCGGCGGAAACGCTTCCTTATATTCCTTGGATCGGACAGTCTTGCCCGAAAGGTTCTCGATCTGCTCGATCACTTCCGTGTTGAACCCCGCATTCCCGCCGGATTCAATCGAGACCTTGAGACTGATCCCAAGAGGAAGGCTCGGATTATACTTAAAATCCTTGTATTCAAAGCCTTCCGCCGCATACTCAATCAATCGCTTGAGGTGCGGAGCAAAGGGAAGCTTCTCCCCTTCAATCACGCGGATCTTCTCCGCTTTCTTGCCATTGGTCACGCAAAGCAACCGATAGAGGGGCGAACGATTCCCCTCGTTAAACTGACGGAAGGCTTGAGCAACCGCCGGAAAGAATTCAAGCTCAGAAGAGACGGAATTGGTGACGAAACGCTTGACGTGATCAACCATTTGAAGACTCCTTTTCAGGTTAGGTTAGCTGGAATGGTGCTTAGACTACACCATAAGGGAGTCCCACTACAGGACTCCCCAAGCTATAGTCTTACTTATAGGGATCCGGGTATGGCATCCCTTTGTGATACATGCGTTCGCCTGATAAAGCGGCGCGGTAGAAGATCCACGACGGGATTCCCAACCGTTCCGCATCCTCTTCCATACAGCGAACGGAAAATTTGTAGCCCAGGTCGCCAGTGCTTCCGCCACTAGCGGCCCTTTCCCAGGCCCCAGCCCGATAGTAACGGGCCAAATACAGCGCTTCTTTCCATACTTTAGCCATTTTTCTACTCCTTATCTTCATCTTCTCGGTTGGCAGAACACCACAAGGGAGTCCCATAGGCACAGGACTCCCCAAGCTATTCTGCTTTTTTGTTTTTGAGACACTCGTAATAATGACGCAGACCGGTATCGTCTAGGCGTCAATCCTAGCCTAATCCCCGCGCGCTCCTAGGCGAGCATGTTCGGCGTCATCGCCTAGGCTCCGTTTGTCAGACGGACTCCTAGACTGGCCTAGACTC
>RFJU01000061.1 GCA_003694805.1 Candidatus Woesearchaeota archaeon
AACCTGGTACTCGGAGTAGGAGGAGGTGCTGGTTACATTTACCGTGTTTTCGCTGATGAGTGAACCGCCTGAATCGTAGAAACGAAGCGCAAGGATGGCACTCCAGGTGTTGGAGCTGCGCTTTGCGTGGGCTTTAATGGTGTAAACACTCCCGGGCAGGATGCCGGTTTTGGTTTGAGAAACGTAAGAATAAAATCCCTTTAATTCTGCTGCTGAACTTCCCGACCAGGCATCGCCGGTGATGCTGACGGAACCGTATTTGTACCAATCACTAAATCCCGATTCAAAGCCGGTGTTGTCCAGAATAATACATGGTGGAGGAAGGGCCAGTGCGGCTGCTTTGGCAGAAAGTGCGTGTTCGAAAGCGCGGGAAAGTTTGTGACAGGCTTCTGTGGTGAAATGCCCTGCGGTCATGGCGGGGTCCTTTGCCTGGACTGAGGAAAGCAGCCCCACAAAAAACACGGCCATGAAAGCGGTTTTACGCGCCAGTTTGTTCAAGACATCCATAGTTTTTGTCGCGGGGGGTGGCGGTTTTTGTAAATGTGAACGGATGGCGTTCTTCAGGCAATTTTCCCGAAGAGTCATTCGCCACGGTGTCTGTTCAGTTAGCGCCTCGCCTTCTTTCCTTTGTTTCAATGTTGGCCCGGAGGGCCGAAGCAGGCGAGTGAGACCAAGCGGCAAAAGCAACTGAATAGCAGTGTACTGTTGCCACCAACAGGGTTAAGCATTCTGAAACTTTGGGCTACGACAGTGTTTTTTCTGAAAAATGGGAGGAGGATTGGAGAGGGGGCTTGCGTGTGTATTGTTGAGAAGGGCAAAGCCTGTACCAAAGGAGGGGAAAACGGACTGTCCCCATCTTATTTCTGAGGACAGTCCGTGACAGGGTAAAATCAGCTTTTCTGGAAAAGCCGGAAGGTGAGCATCTTGCCCTTTTGGTCTTTCAGAACCAGCAGGTGCGTGCCGGCAGCCAGGCCGGAAACCCTTATCTGCGCTTCACTGCTGTCGAGTTTTTGCGAAGCGACCAGTTTTCCATTCATGTCGAATACTTCTGCGGTGCCCGACTGC
>RFJU01000062.1 GCA_003694805.1 Candidatus Woesearchaeota archaeon
CCGCCCGTGACGAGAACAGCACCTGCCTTGGCGATCTCCCCCCCTACCTGGTACGCGACCTTGAGCGCCTTTTGCGAGACGTGACTTACGTCAGAGCCGAACACACCAATCTGGAGGAAGGGTAACCTTCCAATCTTTGGTATCTTCATCGGAAACATTTCTGGACTTAGCTTTTTCTTCATCGTTGCAACCACCTCTTCATTGTTCTCAGTTGTTCTACATCATTACTGTAAATCTCCCGCAAATCCTTAATCCCAAAGTACGCGGTGATGATACGCTCAAGACCCAGCCCCCACGCGAGAACAGGAATCTCCTCGCCAAGCAAAGGATAGGTTACCTCCGGGCGAAAAATTCCTGACCCGCCCATTTCAATCCACTCTTTTCGCCGCGCATCAAAAACCTCCGTTTCTATACTGGGCTCGGTGTAAGGAAAGTGAGCCGGCCGCATCCTCACCTTTGCAAAGCCCATCTTCCTGTAGAACGCCGATAAATACCCCTTCAAATGCTGCAAGTTCGCTTCGGGATCGACAACAATACCCTCTACTTGATGAAACTCAAAAAGATGCTTCCAGTCAAGCGCCTCGTTCCTATACACCTTTCCAATACTGAAAAACTTCGCTGGCAAATCCTTCTTTGACAAGCCAGCCAGCGTCCTCGCACTCAACACCGTCGTGTGCGTTCGTAACAACAATTCTCGCGCCTTCTCTACACGCCACGGCTCCCTCCAGCCCGTGCTGCCCGTTCCTCCGCCATTTTCATGAACGGCCTTAACTCTTGATGCCAGACGCTTCGGCACGTGTCCCTTCGAGGGATCTTTCAAGTAAAACGTGTCTTGCATCTCCCTCGCGGGGTGATCTTGAGGAATAAACAACGCATCCATGTTCCAAAACGCCGTCTGCACCACGCCTCCTTCCATTTCAACAAACCCCATGTCAAGCCAGATGCGCCGAACATACTCTATTGCCTCATTGACGAAATGCACCCTGCCCTCATAGCGAGGCTTGACATTCACGCGAACATCAAACGCTCGAAACGACTTGCCCTTCCACGAACCATTCTTCAACATCGAAGAAGACAAACGCTCAACCAACTCCTCTGCAGGAGCGATCTTGGCGACACGAACGCCAAGCAAGGTCGGCTTAGCAAACCGTTCCTTACGCACAACCTTCTCCGCGTACCCCTTAAGCCCGACAAGGTAGCGCACGCTCTCCACCACCTCCTTCGGTACAGAGGCGACAGGTATGCACCAATCATGCTTTGCTGCAAACTCAAGCGCGGCCTTCCCCTTATACAACGATAACGGCTGCGCAGCACTCCACCGAAAAGAAGGAGGATCAGCGAATCGATCAAATGTCACTTCCTTCTTTAAAGCCCCCAATACCGCACCTACAGCGCCTTTGTCAAACGAGGGCAAAACCTTCGCTACATCAGCAAGGGGCAAGACGCCGCGCTCTTTAAGCGCTTCTTTTGCAAAATCTTCAGGAACCCTCCCCCCGGCCCGAAACGCCTCCTTCCCTTTCTCCGATATTGTAACAAACTCTTGCTCTTCAACTTCCGACGTGATAAGTTTTTTGTTATCGAGCCATTGCAGCGCCCGCATAACCTCAACCTGACTCAAACCCGTCTTCGCAACCAACGCTGTCAAACTCTTGCGCGCATCAAGGTTGCTAAGAACCGCCCGCTCAAGGGGAGTAAGCTGGGAAACGATCATTCGTGCTTCATCCACAGGAGCTTTTGCCGCATCCTTTTTCATACACGCAACAACCACATAGCTGTATTTAAATATGTTGGTCGAGAAGGAACGCGCGCCTCCCGCCCCATGGACCTTCCACTCACTCACGGCTGCCGGCGCGGCGCAGCGCATTCACCCACGACAAGCAAATGCTACGAAGTTCCAACGGAGACACCGACTGGCCGCCCAAGGTAAGGTCTGGAAAGACCTCCCTCCCCCGATTTCTGGCCTGCTCTGCTTCTCTGGCGACAACGGAAAGATACGCCTCCGTACAAAGCCTCTCGCCGTTCGAGGGAGACGTCCACAACCCGCCCTGGTAGCACAACAGGTGCTTCCACGCCGAGCTGTGTGGCTGACCACTCATACTGCGAAAGGAATCATTTGCAGAGCAATCCTTCTCAACGAGCTCGCTCAAAAAAGAAGCCTGCAACGTTGCGCCCGAAACGCGCTCTGCCTCGCGCCAGTACTGCACCACAACATCCCTGATGGTTTCATAATCCATCATCAAAAAAAAGGATAAGAAGGAAAAAACTATAATAACTTTTCGCTTATGAAACCCGAACGTTCAGGACGCAAGGGCGAACTTCTGCGCGCCTCCTTCAAACACGCCTCTGCTCCCCTGC
>RFJU01000063.1 GCA_003694805.1 Candidatus Woesearchaeota archaeon
GGCAATGATTTCTACGCCGTCATACTGATGCCGGAGGAGGATTTCCGTTACGTCTCAATCCTCTCTTCATCGAGGCAATGATTTCTACTGCAGGAATCGCAACGGCACTCGGAGAGCTTGTAGGGTCTCAATCCTCTCTTCATCGAGGTTTATCGGACGGGAGAAATGCGTAACAAAAAAGGAATAAAAATCATGCCAGTTTGATGATATAATCCAAATAAACATGTTCGGCGAAATTATCGGATGGCCATGGCCGTTTTTTTGATTAACCATTTAAACAATAAAAGGACAACAAACCATGACCCCAGCTCATCGTAGTTATCTTCTCGACACCGTCAACCGTCTTCGCGCACTTTTTTGCGAAAATCCTGACTTTTCTTGCAAATTGTTCGAGCATTTGTCCGCAGTTTTGGCAATTTGCCTGCTCGACTTGGAGCCAGCCCGCCCTCTTCTTGAGGTTTGTTATGCCCCTCATCACTCTGGGGCACAACGTCCTCGTGATCCTGTTGCGATGTTGCGTTCTTTCATTCTCATGGCCCTTTGCGAAGAGTCATCCTATAACAAATGGGCTGCGAAGCTGGCACACAGCCCTGAACTCGTCATCCTCTCTGGCTTTCCTGATAAAGATAAGCCCCCTGGTGGCAGTACTTTCTACGACTTTATGCACCGCTTGCTCGATGGTTCCTACGAGAAGCGTTGCCAGCACAACCCTCGTCCTTCTCAACGGTACCGTGGGGCAAAAGGCCGCTTTCGTCGCAACCTCAAACAGGAAAAAGACCTCCGCACCGAAGAGTTTGCGACCCTCAATGAAGGCAAGGTCAAACAGATAGTCGCCCGCGAGCTTTCCATTTTGGACGGCGCTCTTCCAGAGGATTTCACGAAGCGACTCAATGAGTTGCTGATGGTCTGTGCAGTCATTCCTTCGGCGGAACGTGGAATCCTCGGTGAACTCGAAAAATTGACGATCTCCGGAGATGGCAGCTCGGCACCTTCACAGGCTGATGGCAACGGCAAGCCCCTTTGCACATGTCATGAAGAAGGTATCAAAAAGTGCGATTGCGACAGGCTCTACGCAGATCCCGATGCGACTTGGGGTTGGGATAGCTATCGAGAGATCTACTACTTTGGATATCGACTGCATGCGATGTGTACGAGCTGGAATGGTCGGGATCTTCCACTGCATGTGATGGTGAATGGAGCCCATCGGAGCGACGTCTTGATGGGTGTGGAAGCGACGGCTCGGCTGTTCAAGCAGTTGCGAAAACACCTGCCCCAGGCACGGATGCGGTATGGCGTTTTCGATGCAGGCTATGACGCCAACGACTTTTACCGAATGTGGGAAAAGCTCGGTGGTAGCGCGTTGATTGCATTGAATCAAGCGCATAAGTTAGGAGCCGATGAGAACGGGATAAGCTGGAC
>RFJU01000064.1 GCA_003694805.1 Candidatus Woesearchaeota archaeon
ATTCATATACCATCTGTTTGTTCTGTTGTGCTGTGAATGGCATTGTGGGCGACTGTGTAGCAGCCCGTTGGTTGTGGAGATCCGCCTGCCGGCGGATGACAAAAGGGGGGCTAGCGTGGGATGAGAGGGCTAGCGGGGTTTGGAGTGTTGGAGCCATAGCGTCTTGCTTCCTTTGGTTGCGGCCAGAGGCCGCTACGGATGTTCGTCAACGAGCGGAGCTCGAGAGGAGCGAGGGGGGGCGTTTCGAAGAGCCATTAACCAGTGTGGCTGTTGGTGGCTGGGTTTCGTTGATGAACGGCCAAGCTAGCGCTCTTTGTCATCCGCCGCAGGCGGATCTTCAAAGGAGGCATTCTGCTTGGCTGTTGCCTTAAGAAATTGAAAGGGGCTAATTCATATACCCTGTGTTTCTTCTCTAGTGCTGGGAATGGCATTGTGGGCGACGGTGTAGTAGCCCGTTAGTTGTGAAGATCCGCCTGGCGGCGGATGACAAAAGGGGGGGGCTAGCGTGGGATGAACGGGCTAGTGCAGTTTGGAGTGCTGGTGCCACTGCCTCTCGCTTTCTTTTGTTGCGGCCAGAGGCCGCTACGAATGTCCGTCAACGAGCGGAGCTCGAGACGAGCGAGGAGGGGTATTGTGGGCGACCGTGTAGCAGCCCGTTTCCTCCTACGGAGGATGACAAAGAGGGGCTAGTTGGCGAGGAACGATCTTGTCATTGTTTCTCACAGGTCCTCAGTTCTTCAGTTCCTCAGTTCTTCATCGCTGAACCGGAGGATGGACTCTACGTATTTCCGTTCGTTGGAGAGGCGGGGCACTTTGTTCTGGCCGCCGAATTTGCCGCGGGCCTTCATCCATTTTGCGAAGGTGTCGGGGGGGAGGGGGTGTACCCGGAGTTGTTCCAGGGCCATGTTGTGGTAGCGTTTTGCTTCGTAGTCGGAGTTGAGGTTTTGGAGTTCCTGGTCGAGGATGGAGGCAAAAGCATCGATGTCGGCAGGAGCTTGCTCAAACTCTATGAGCCATTCG
>RFJU01000065.1 GCA_003694805.1 Candidatus Woesearchaeota archaeon
ATATATATAGGTTCAACTATCTATTTGTTTTGCTATTTATTGTTTTTCCAATTTATTTGATAAACAATTTATTGGTTTCCCTTGTTATAAATGTTCCTTTGTTTTTTGAAAGCAGTTAGGAAGGAACTAGAAACTTTTAGTTTTAGCTTAAAAATTATAGTTTTTTAGTGCTTAAAATATATGATTAAAACTCAAAATTTTTGGTTGATGGGGGGGGGGCAAAAAACAAGCCAACACAAAAAAGCCTAAAAATGAAAAACCCAAAACCCACCATCATCATTCAACGGGAAGCACCTGTTGGGCAATCCCTCGCTGAATCTTCAGAACATTCTGCTTGGCCTGCAACTCCTTAAACTTCAAATCCAACGACACGAACACTTCCTGATTCCTATACTGGCGAATCAAAGGAATCCCCTTAAAGGACAAGGATTCAACCACTTGCTCCACCACTTCCTCAGCAACACCCAATCGCCTGGCAATATGACGAATCGTCAATGGCTCATCATGCAAGTACAACACTAAAAACACTTCTTCCTCTCGCTTCGTCAAACGCTCAGCACTACAAACGCCACGGGACGACCCCTGCTCAAGACGATCCACCCGCTCAGCCAGCTTAGCAAGCTTCTCTTCAAGCGCGATAAGAAAAGAATAGCAACACTGAATCTCATCGGTATTCTTATTAATACCTTCCAAATGATCCATAACCTGCTCTCCCAACGCAGCAACGCTCTTCTCAACATTGGAGAGGCGCAGCAAAACATCCCTCTCCTGCCCGTTGAGAACGCGTCGTGAAGAACCCTCTCCTAGACCAGGTATGCTTGCACGAATACCACATCACCCCCGAGCAGATGTGGAACCACACTCTTTAAATAAATTATGGTAACTCAACGTATAGCTTGCCAGTGAGGAAAACATCACCATGACTGATACGAAGAGAAACAAGCAAACAGCACAACGACCAACCCAGCAGCCAATCCGCCATCCTTCAACGCCACGCAGCCAAGCAGCGCTCTCCTACCTCCTCTCCCACATCCCCTCCTTTGACCACCCAAGGACGGATCTAGAACAGCACCCCACGCCGCCAAGCATCGCAGCAGAACTCCTCTGGCACGCCCACATGCGAGGCCTCCTCCGTTCTGCAACAGTCATTGATCTAGGATGCGGAACCGGCATATTTGGCATCGGAGCCGCGCTCCTCGGAGCAGCAAGGGTGCATTTCGTTGACATTGACCCAGGCGCGCTTTCCAAAGCACAAGAAGCAGCAGCCAACCTCTCCGCCGCAATCCCCCCATCAACCCGCCTCACGTTCTTCCAAGGCGATGTCCAAACCTTCCAAGAACAAGGCGACATACTCTTCCAAAACCCTCCTTTCGGAACAAAACGCCGCCACGCGGACACCCACTTCCTTGAAGCCGCGGCAAGACTCGCACCCAGACTATACACCCTCCATCTCGCCTCTACGCAACGATTCGTCCAAACAAAACTGGCAACCCTTGGCTATCACGTAACAGAAACGTTCACCTTCACCATACCACTCAAAAACACCCACGCCCACCACGCCAAACCAAAACACCTTGTTCAGGTGACTTGCTTTGCAGCCGAAAAAACCAAGCAAGACGGATCGCAAGACGCTCGCCGGCCTTAACAAACAAGCCCCAAACCAATAAAAAAGCTTATAAAAGAACGCATGCTCACTCCGGAAAATGGAAATCCACGTAAAAGAAGACAGCAAAAAACGGGCGGTATTCTCTGTTCGCGGCGCGGACCATACCACGTGCAACATTCTAAAAGTTGCGCTGCAAAAAGAAAAAGGCGTTACCATTGCAACCTACTCCGTCAAGCACCCGCTCGTCGACGACCCGCTCTTCATTATTGAAACGAACGGAACGGTCTCGCCCAAACAAGCCATCCATAAAGCCGTCGCGTCCATCATTGCAGAAAACAAAAAAACCGACGCGGAATTCAAGAAGGCAAGCTAAAGGCCAGAGCCGAACAAAGCCACGCCAGAACCAACAAAAAAACCTAACAGCAAACGCTTTCGCACAAGAACCCCTTCTCTCGTGCAGGCGCCGCACAAGGAGTGGTTTTTAAGGAAAACTTAAAAAATCCAACGAGTTTCTCCAACACGATGACGCCGGAAGAACAACAACACCTCCTCGAATTTGCGAGGAAGGCAATTGAAAGCAAATTCCAAAAAAAAGACCTTTCTTTTGCTGATGTGCAGCAGTTTAATGAACCGCTCGGCTGCTTTGTCACCCTCAAGCAAGGCGACAAGCTCCTAGGCTCGATGGGTTTTCCAGAGGCGGACCAGCCGCTCTACGAAGCAATCTACCACGCAGCAATTCAAGCCGCCTTCGACGATCCCCGTTTCGACGGCGTAACGCCAGAAGAGCTCCAAAACGCAACGATTGAGATAATACTCCTCAAAAACCCCCATCAAATAACCGGGTCGAGCGTTGAAGACTACGCAAGGCAAATCAACCCGAAAGAGCATGCCGTTCTCGTCAAGAAACAATACCACTCAGGCATCCGCCTCGCCCACCCTCACAGTTCCGAAAACCCTCGCGACTTTCTCGTCAGCGCGTGCAAGAGAGCGGGAATCAAACCAGAAGACATCCTCGCAGAAGACTGCCACGTCTTCGTCGCCAAAACAGAAATATTCTCAGACGAAGACGTTCAACGAACACAATAAACAAAAAGCCCAGTTGTTGAAAAAACCGTTCAATCACCTCGCGGTTGCGGGCACGCTTCTGCCAGGCAGCATCTGCCACACTCACCGCCCAAACCGCCGCTCACGAGACTTGAAATCATCAATGCACGCAACCAAATCCTGCTTTTCAAACTCCGGCCAGCACTTCTCCAAAAAAAACCACTCAGCATAATTTGCCTGCCAAATCAAGAAGTTGGACGTCCTACACTCCCCGCCAGTACGAATGATAAGGTCTGGCTCCGAAGCGAAGTAGAGATTCTGTGAAACCGTGTTTTCGTCAATGTCTTCCACTGACAACCGGCCCTCGCGCACCTCTAGAGCAATACGCTTTACCGCATCAACTACTTCTTCGCGCCCGCCATATGCTACGGCTATGTTAAGCCGCCGCCGCTCATTCTTTTCAGTCATCGCCATAAGCCTGCTCATGCCTTCTTGAACCCGCTGAGGTAGGAGGTGCAACCTTCCAACGAAACGAATACGAAGCCCCTGCTCTGAAAGCTCCTTTTCTTTTTCTAATAATTCATTACAAGTCTTCTGAAACAAGTCCATCAAGTAGTCAAACTCGTTTTTTGGGCGATGAAAATTTTGCATTGAGAATGCATAAAGAGTCACCTCTTCAATTCCCAACTCGTCACACCATTTCAAGAACTGCTTTACTTTCTCAGCACCCCAACGGTGACCCTCCCAGGGACGCTTCATCAAGCGCTTGGCAAACCTGCGGTTCCCGTCAAGAATGACGCCAATATGCCTTGGAGCTGCACTCGCTTTTTCTTTCTGCATACCTCTGCTGCACCTGTCTTTCTTGAAAGCCGCTCTTCAGCGCGCCACTATGTCTTCTGCACGCATAACCACCGCGCTCACAACGCTTGCTCTTCCAATTTCCTTCCCAAGAAAAAGACGAGGCATATAAAAAGTTTTTTTTTCAAGGACGGGCAAGGATGCAGGAAGGCTACGAACACCTTGCTGGGCGGGGCTGACCCTGGAAGAACAGGCCACAACGGCGCTTTCCAGAGCGCTGGTACGCCTTTAGTAGTGTGTGCTACATTGACGCAGCGCAGTCACTGCACACGAACGAACCCCGCACCTCCTTGAGTTCGTCACAGGCATTTCCACAAATCTCGCAAAGGCCGTGCATTGCACTTGTACGCTGCATGCCAGGGCGTTGCAAGTCTGCTTTCTCAGCAAAAATCTCAAAGAGCTCAGGCTCTACAGCAAGCACATCTTGCAGCGTCAAATACCCAACCATCTTGCCTTCATCCATCACTGGCAGCTGGCGAACTTGATGCACACGCATTTTCTTAAACGCCTCAAGAACATCATCCCCGGGGTGCACACATACCAAATTGGAGGTCATGATTTCCTCAGCAGGGGTTTTTTCCAAATCGACACCATTCGCGACAGCCTTCCACACGATGTCGTGCACCGTCAAGATTCCCAGCAAAGATTCTTCATTCCTCCCATCTTTAACCACCAAACTGCTCACTTCATGGTTGCGCATAAGCTTAGCACAAGAAGAAAGAGGGGTGCTAGGAGCGACACTTAACGGTTTTGTTGTCATAGCGTCGATAACTCGAAAACCACTCTTCACTTTTCGCATGCCAATCGAAGAGAACGAACGCCGCCTTATAAATATTTACAAAAAAGTATCAACACCCAAGCCCCGCGCATCCAGACCTCATCGTGCTCAAAACTAGCAACGGAAAACGGGGGCTGCACATTCCCGCAATAGTCCCTACGCGTTCACAAGGATTTCAACATCTCGCCCAAAAATATCTTTGAGCTGCTCAAAAGTTCGCTCCTTTAAGAAAACCTTAGGAGGGATGTCGATCTTGGCGAGGGCTTGTTCCAACTCTTCCAAACTGCTCGAGCGCATATTGGAAAAACTGCCATCTTTGAGAAGTGTTGCACGAGTAATCTCTTTATCCTCATTATCAATGTCGTGAATGAAGAACGCCTCATCACCTAGGAGAATAACTTCGCCGAACGCGTTTCCGTGCTTGACGCGAATCTTGGCCTTTTCAACCTCAGCACCTCGCTTTCTTTGCATGTACTCGACCATGAACTTCAACAATTCTCTAAAGTGCTTGCCAATTTGATGGATGTCCGTCTTCGTCAAAGCGCCTCTGTCATAGTCTTTTTTTGCTTTTACAATGTCTTTGAGTATTCTCAAATACCGCTCAGGCATCAACCCCTTATGAATAACTTCCTTTTCAAACACTTTGATAATCTCAATATCGGAAACCCGTTCAACACCTTCGAGCCGAAGGATGTCCCGAATAACCGTCACGGTGCTCTCATACGCGTGCAGGACGCTCTCCTTGTCCTTGAGCTCTTCGATTTGACCAAACAACGTTTTAATACGAGCCAAGTACTTCTCGGCATTCTTTACCAACGTGTCCACATCTTTTCCAGAAAGCCCCTTTAAGTCTCCGTGTTCAAGATCTTTGCGGACCTTGATCTGCTTCTCCAAAATCTTAACGTATTCTTCTTCCAAGAGCTTCTCTTTCTTGACGAACACGTTGCGGAGCACTTCCGGCGTCTCTTTCGGCGTTGGCGGAGGGACGCCATAGAGCATGAGCGCAGCTTGGGAGGGCGTAAGAATAGCCCAAAAAGTATCTTCTAACCCGATATCACGAAGCTTGAGCTTGATGCGCTCCATCATCTGGCTCCCGGACTGCATGAAGATGTCAATTGCCTCAGGACTCGGCTTGACCTTGCCCATTTTCAAAAGCTGTTTCCACGGCATGAAGATGCCACGATCATAGAAGGGAACGCCGTCACGCAGGAACGTGAAAATAATCGGATTTGCCTCTTTGATGTTGTCCCAAAAGTCTGTTAAGATGTACACTTGAATGTTGAGCTTGTTCTCAATGCCTGTCAGCTTGCCCGCGTCAATACCCATGCCGATGATAATTGCGCGCAGCTTGTCTTTGAGCTCGGCGCGCGTCATTTTCTTCACGTCAGTGTCATCAATGACGATGAACACGTCAATGTCTGACTTCGGCGTAGCCCTTCCTTGAACAAGTGATCCTGCCAAGACGTAGCACACAATGTATTTCTCAAACTTCCTAAGCACCATGGACTTGTGCACTTCAGCAATCTTAATCGCGGCAAGCATACCTTTGTCAAACACTGGCACGCTAACAGCAATCATTTCAAGAAGATCGTACTTTCCATCAAAGCAAGACTGCCACACTTCAGAGATGAGGAGGACCTCCGGCTTGATGTGCTTGTCAACCTCGCCTGCAATATCGCTCATGACCTTTTGAAGCCGACCCTTGAGCTCGTCAGGCGGAAGTGATTTGCTGTCCCCGTCGTCAATAAGGACCAGCACGTTAACCTCTCCCGCTGCATCTTTCTTAGGCGGGAGGAGGGAGACGCCCATAACATACTCTTCAAACTTACCCAAGACTTTCTCCTTGAATTGGTGCAGTTCCTTTTGCAATGAAAGAATGCGTTTCTTCTCTTCGTCAGGAAGGTTTGGAGGAAGCGCCTTTAACAATTCCTCCTCTTTTTTCCTCAGTTTTCCTTCCTTCTTCTGTGTGCTTGCTTTTTTCTTAACCATAACGCTCATGTCTTCTGATAAGACCCTCTTTTTCCCAACAACCGTTCAGGAGCTTTTGTTTCCTCAGCGTTTGAAAACCACTTCCTCATTTATAAAGCTTGTGTCTCTTTCTCTGGAAAGAAAAAAGAAAAGAAAAAAATTCAGGGCGGGTGCCAAACAGTCGTTTCCTGCTTTACTGGTAGTCGCCTTTGTTGTCCTCTCTTTTTTTAAAGCCCAGTCTCTCAAGGGCTTCTGTCGCTGGATCTTTCTTCGCCTCTGGAAAGAGCGTGCCAGTCACGGCATCGTCGAATGCGAAGGCGAATGCTGAACCCAGGCTCTTGGCAAAATTAACAGGGTTTTCGAGTTCGTATCCATTTTTTTGCAGTTGCTCTTTTACGTAGTAGAGGACGTGCGCGGGCTTAGTCCTGCTTTGGAAGTGGAGCAATTCTCTTTCAAATATTTTTTGTGCAAACCTTTCAGGGCTTTTTTCGAGGTTTTTTTTCGCATGTTTAAGGAATTCTTGAGCAGTAAGCTTGTTCTCTTTGGCAAGGAACTCCAAAGCCCCGAATATGTCTCCTTCAGAGCCTGCTTCGATACCGTGGCTGAAATTGTATAGTTGTCTTAACCCAAAATACAAAGCATTAGCGTCGTCGCCGGCAATCTGCTTCACACTCGCAAGCATGTCAGGATCAACGGCTTGGTAAAATGTTTCCAGCCCGTTACTCACGGTTTTCTTGAGTTCATCTTCTGAGATCGTGTCTTCTCGCCCCTTTCCTTTAACAGCCGCCATCAGGGCGCCGTAGAGTTCTCCGTGAGCGAGCTCTCCTTTGAATGCTTCGTTTGGAAGCGTGTTGCGTTGCCATTCAATAAATTCTCTGTACGGTTCTCCCACGAGTTTTTCCAAATTGAGATTGTTCTCTCCTCCTTGGTCTCCTGCCATTTTCTTGTACACCTCCGTCGGCGTGGCCGGAATTTTTTTTTTGTCGCTTCCCGCACCACAACAA
>RFJU01000066.1 GCA_003694805.1 Candidatus Woesearchaeota archaeon
GGATCGGCAGCAACGCCGATGCGAACGATCCGCAAGCAATGCCTGGAGTGCTGCTCGGGTAGCGCCTCAGCGGTTCGCCAATGCCCTGCTAAAGCCTGCTCACTTCATCGCTACAGAACCGGGCGGAAAGTCGAGCTAGAGGGGTGCTTTTCATTCTCAAACGCATTTTCTGATGCGCTGACGATGAATCCTACCCCTGAGGCTTACCGAAGGCTTCAGAGCAAAAAAGAACCCCCTCTATTAGCGGGGCGAGATAGTGGGCCAGCCGCGCCTTAGCCAAGGGCGGTTTTGTCTCAGCGGTTTTGTCTCACTTCATGGGCCTTGGGGCATTGAAAACAAAGGGTTTTATCTCTTTGAACTTGCACAAAAACGGGCGGTTTTAGAGATAATATCTTTATGCCCCTCTAGCCCTTATGGGGTTAGTGGCCCATGAAGCGGACAAACAACCGGAAAACTATTTTGGGGCCGGAAGTGGAGACCTTCAGAGGCTACCCGGTGAACGCTGCCAAGAGCGGCCTTTATCGGGAGCCTCTGGAGGCCATCACCGGACAACTTGAGGCATGCCTAGCTCACCATAAACGCTTGCTTGTGGTTCGCTTCGACCTTCATTCGCATGGCTTCAAGGCTGACAGCAACAATGAACAGATCAGCCGATTTCTAAAGCGGATCGTTCAATGGGTAGAGCGAACCTACAACGCGAGAAAGACCGGGCGGGCATGGGTTCGGGAGTTGGAACGGGCGAAACAGCCTCACTACCACTGCGCCCTGATGATAGACGGAGACAAAATCAGGCATCCCAAGCGGCTATTGGCGACGATCAAGGAGAAGTGGGAAATGCTCAGCCCTGACCACTTCATGCCTGACATTCGTTCGCCCTTTCACTATGTGGACAAGGACACTGGCCTGGACGCCTCGGTTCATCGCCTCAGCTACTTGGCCAAGGCCAGAGGCAAAGGCTACCGACCGGATCAGGCTAAGGACTACGCAACAAGCCGGATCAAGCCGCCATGATCGGGGCGATTTTCCCGACACATTAACACGCGCGCGTCATGGGGTTTTCATAAAGGAGGTAAATCATGGCCTGCTACTACCTGAGCAAGAACGGAGAACTGAAGCTAAGCCTTTGGGCGAACGAACCGCGCACGCCCAGAAAGAACCACCCCAAGTGCGGAGCCAAAACCCGCAAGGGTACGCCCTGCCAGGCTCCGCCCGTTTGGGATCGCGAACATGACCGCCCCAGAAATGGGCGCTGCAAACTACACGGGGGGCTATCTACGGGGCCGAAAGGAAAGCGGCGATCAAACCCGCTTCAAGAGGCAGGAAAGGAACCCCAAAAGGAACCCCGAGAGAAAAAGAAAAAGGGGCTACTTTCGTAACCCCTTGTTTTATATGGCGCTCCCTGAGCGATTCGAACGCCCGGCC
>RFJU01000067.1 GCA_003694805.1 Candidatus Woesearchaeota archaeon
CCTCAAGGATTCATGACCTTTTGTTTATCTTTTCTCTTTCAATGCCTCTGTTCAATGCCTTTGTCGGGACAGACCTTCTTTCGAGACAAACCTTTTTTAATGCGGCATTTTTCCTGCGGTCTTATGTGCGGTATTATAGGAATCTTTCCCGCTGGCGAAGACATGAACAGGAATCAGGATGCTGCCCGGCAGAAACTGAGGGAGAAGATTGAGGCAGGCGTCAGCATGCTTGAATCAAGAGGCAGGGACGGCAGCGGCATCATGAAGGCAGGTAACGGATTTTTAGGGCATGCCCTTCATGCTGTCGTGAATCATGTGCCCCAGCCCGTTGCCAACGAAAAGGCAGGCAGCATTCTGGTTGCGAACTGCGAGATTTACAACTGGAAAGAACTCCGGGTGGAGCATCATTCTCCCAAGAATGATGCGGAAGCATTGTTGTTTCTTCTTGATTCCGTTGACCTCTCTGACGACAGGGAAATAGAGCGTGCGCTTTCCCTTCTGGACGGCGTGTATGCCTTTGCGTATTTCCGCGGGGGGAAGCTCCTCGTTGCGAGGGACATCATAGGAGTAAAGCCGTTGTGGTTCAGCCATTCCGGCGGGTTTGCCTTTGCTTCTGAGAAGAAGGTTCTGGAAAAGCTCGGGTTCAGTCCTGTTTTTGAGCTCAATCCAAGGCACTTCATTGTTCTTGACGCGGCAGGCGGCAATCTTCATTCGTTCGTGAGGGATTACTTTGATGTCTCGCCTGTTGAGTCGGACATCTCAGAGGACGAAGCGGTAAAGAAAATCTCTGCTCTCCTGGAGGCATCGATAAAAAAGCGCGTTCCCTCACGGGACAGGAAAGTGGGCGTTCTCTTCAGCGGCGGCGTTGACAGCACTCTCGTTGCGCTTCTTTTGAAGAGGGCAGGTGTTGATTTTACCTGCTATACGACTGCTGTTGCCTGGGATTCTGCCAGGCTGCCTGAAGATCTTGTTGCCGCGAGGAAAGCTGCAAAGCTTCACGGCCTTCCGCTCAAGGAAATCCTCCTCTCGCCTGATGATGTTTTGAATGCTCTTCCAAGAATTGTGCCTTTGATTGAGGACACGAATGTTGTCAAGGTGGGAGTTGCCCTTGCTCTTGATGCTGCTTGCAGGCATGCTTATGCTGACAACTGCAAGGTTGTTTTTTCCGGTCTTGGCAGCGAGGAGATTTTCGCAGGCTACCAGAGGCATCGTTCCTCCAGTGACATCAACAGGGAGTGCCTTGCAGGTCTGAGGAAGATTTACGAGCGCGACCTTTACCGTGATGATGTTGTGAGCATGTCCAACGGCGTTGAGCTTCGGCTTCCCTTTCTGGACAGGGATCTTGTCCGGTACTCCTTGAAGCTTCCTGCTTCCCTCAAAATCAGGGAGGGCGCTCGCGCGGGTGGTGCCACGCAAAGCGTTTCGCAAAGCACCTCACAA
>RFJU01000068.1 GCA_003694805.1 Candidatus Woesearchaeota archaeon
GCTTCTCCCTGATTACTCGGTTCTCACATCCAGGTTCGGCAAGCAAAGCTCAGGATGCTGCATCTTCACAAGTAGCGAACACGCAAGAGGAACACCATTCGGCCAAGGAAAGTCACCGCTACCTCCGCCTCTGGAAGGAAACGGGTCAGGGCCGTTCGAACCACTCGCGACTACCAACGACGACACCAACACCAAACACAACACCAATCCTAACAACCACAACAACTTCACAACAACCACCTCCTACCTACACAAAAAAAAACAAAGGCGTACTTATACCTTTCGTTTCTTTTATCGTCTTCCGATAAGTTTTTTGAGAAGGCCGAGAAGTGCTTGGGCTTCTCGCTTCGTGAGCATGCTTCTTCCTGTTATGTTGCGCCAGAGAAGGCGCTGGGTCTCTTTTTTTTCGGGGGTGTCAAACTGCACGGTTTCCAAAACCTCGTCAAACAACAGTTTCATTTTTGATTGCTGCTCATTTGTTGCGAGGGTGAAGGGTGAGGAAGGAGGGTTGTGGAGTGCTAAGAAAAGTTCGTAGAGGATGACGGTAACGCTCTGGGCGAGGTTGAGGGAGGCGTACGTGCTCGAAGAAGGTATGGTGACTGTGACGTTCGCTGCCTTGAGTTCTTCGTTGGTTAAGCCCGCGTCTTCGGGTCCGAAAAGAATGCCGACGTTGCCGCGTGCGGCGGCTAGCTTCCTTCCTAGGCTTCGCGGCGTGAGGGCTGTGCGAGGGAGGTTGTAGTCCGTCCCTTGTCTTGCTGTCGTGGCTACAAGCAGGTCAAACGGCGGGAGGGCGTGCACAACGCGGGTTCCTTCAAGCAAGTCTTCTGCGTGTTTTGCAAGTTTTCGCGCTTCTGCGTCGATAGCGCACCGCGGGTTGAGGAGGACGAGTTGGTCGACGTCAAAATTCTTCATAACCCTCGCGACAGCACCTATGTTCGCGCTATGAAGTGTTCTGGCAAGAATAATTGTTGTCTTGAGATTGGTCATGGTGGCGAAGACTGCTTATCTGCTTTTTCTTTGCCCGCCCTCTCCTTTCAGGCCGTTCATACATTCTGGTTTCATTTTGTAAGGAGGGTTGGCCTCATACAAGGAAGGGAAGCACCCATTCTTGCCATATGCCCTTGATGATGGGGACGAAGAGGAGGACTGCGAGGAGGGCGAGGATGAAGAGGCTTACCTTGGTCCAGATGAGCTTGGCGCGCTTTTCAGGAACTAGGGCGGAGAGCGTGGCGAGGAAGATTCTTCCGCCGTCTACCGGACCGAGGGGGAGGAGGTTGCCGAGGCCGAGGCCTATGCTGAGCAAGACAATGAGGAGAAGGAGCTCTGCGATCCATTCGAGGACGTAAATGAAGAAGGGCAATCGCCCCGAGCTAATATAGTGTGTCACGTCTTGGTCAGTCACGACCCCTAAAAAACCCCTTCCGGGGATGTCGGGATGTTCGGTGAGCGTGATGGTGTGGGTGAGGCTTTCGCTTTCCAAGGTGATGGTTTCTCCGGGTTTCAGGTCTTTGACCGCGTCGTAGAAGTCCTGAATTGAGCTGATTGGCTTGCCGTTGAGGGAGGTATAGAGTTCGCCTTCGAGAACCCCTGCATCCTTGGCAGGGTAGTTTTCTTTTACTTCTTCGAAAATAACGCCTTTTTTGTCGATGGTGTTGTCGAGGACTCTGTCGTACGCTGGGGCGAAGAGGGAAACGCTGAGCAGGATAACGAGGCCGGCGGTGAGGAGGTTGGAGTAAGGACCGGCAGCGAAGACACTGTTTTGGACGGTGCGAGATTTTTTTGCAAGTTTCTTCTCGTCGGGCTCGACAAAGAAGAGTGGAAGGATGGCCATGATGCCAAAGCCGGTGTTCTTAATGGGAACTCCGTGGGCTTTGGAAACGATGCCGTGGCAGAACTCGTGAATGACTACAACGAGGAAGAGAGCGACGATGCCTTGCCAAAAGGGTATGAAGAGGGGATTGCCAGGGATTTTCACGCCGGGGATGAGGAGGCCGACTGTTGCTGGTGCTTCTGGCTCGAAGATGAGCGTCCACAACCCTGCCAGAAGGGTGAGGACGATGAGAATCATGCCCGTGTAGGCGACGATGATGCCTTGCTTGGCTGCGGTTTCAATAGGGCGGAAAAGGAGGCCTGCTAGGTAGATAGTAAAAGCGATGGCTAGGACGGTGTTAAGAAGGGAAAGGAAGGATTGCGAGTAGGTTATCCAGCCGAAGAGCGAGGGCGCCGCTTGAGAGAGGAGGTGTGGGGAGATAGCAATGACTCCTGCAAGGAGGAAGGGAAAGCTCATCGTGAGGAGAATGGTGCCAAGCCATGCGTGTGGGCGGTGCTTGACAATGCGCCACATGAGGTTAATGCCAATCTTTGTTTTGTAGAGCGCTACGAATTTTGCGGGGAACTCGAATTTTTTTCTGTTAAGGTAGATGAGGAGGAAGAGGAGGGGGTAGAAGATAAAGACAGAGATGTTGTTGAGGAAGATGTCTATTGCTCGTTCAAGAATGGCCATAGTAGAGTGAGTTCTAAGCGTGTTTTATAATTGTTTCGCTAGGGCGTTTAGGGTTATTTGGGCGCGGGGGTTATTTGACATCCCTCTTGTGTTACACGGCGTGTGCATTCCGGAAAAAAAAGAGGGGGCTTGGCGCCTGCAAGGAATCGTAACGAGAATTCACGTGTTAAGAGAAAAAGAGATGACAAGAAGAGAGAAAAAGAAGAGATTGCGTGCCAATGATGTTTTTCGTGTGGTAGCGCTTACTTTCGCCTGACGGGGCGGAGGATGTCGTACCCGCACTTTCTGCAAGTGACTTTGCCGGCGAGGACTTTGAGGGTGGGCGCTCGTCGCTTGGCCTTGCACTTTCTGCAGACGTACATGTTCTTGAATTTTCTTGCTTCAGCCTCGGGGAATTTTGCCATGGTTCTTGCTCCTGCTCAGGTCTCGCGTTCCTTTTTGTTTTTCTTGTTTTCCGCTCTGGGTTGTGAGTTCCGTCCCGGCGAGCTTGCTTTTGCGTTCTCTTGCAAGGTTCTGCGTTGTTACGCTTCTTGTTACGCTTCAGCTTTGATTTGCTTCATGATGCGGTCGGAGAGGATGACCCAGTAGAGGACGGTTGCTCCTTCGGTGAGTTTTCCTTTGAGGTCGTCAGGAATTTCCAAGTCGAACGTTTCATATGTTTCCGTATCCATGACGTTGGCGGTATCGCCGGTGATGCTCAGGACTTGGGCTGTGCGTTTGTCAATGACGGGGACTTCTATCTTGTCGTGGCCCGGCATCACGATTTGGCGTTTTTTCTTGTCGATGAGCCCGACTGCTTCAAGGCGGACTTTAGCGTGGCCGTGCTTGCCTGGGCGGGAGGTCTGCGTGTCCGTAACCGTACAAGCGACTCCGTCAATGACCACGTAATTTCCTTTTTGAAGGCTTCCAACGCTCTTGTGCTGAATTTCTGACATGCGTGGCAAGAAGAACCAGGAAGGTATTTAAATAAGTTATGGTAAAAACTGGGGGAGGATTAGTACAGTCCGAGAAAAAAACATTTAAAAACCCCTTGAGTGGTTAGTTGGTGTATGACTCGCGTTTCGCTCCTCCCTTTCGACGCTCGTTCAAAGCCCCGTTCTGCTCTTGCTTGCTTCTTGCTTTTTTGTTCCTTCCTTAGCGTTCTCCTCGGAAGTGCCGGGCTTGTTGAAGGCTTTCGAGAGTTCGAGCCGGTGGTGTTGACAGGGTCGGAGCTTCCTTTGTTTTTAGGTGAACCGTTGGATCGCGTGTTTTTGTTCTCGTACCGCCCCGCGAGCGGATGGTCCGAAGTGCCTTTGCAGGTTGACGAGCGCAGAGACAGCCCCCACCCTGTCTTGGGAGAAGTGTACGTGTGGAGTGGTGAGGAAGGCAACGGCATCGATGCAAACGACGAGCTTGTCTTTGTCAGCAAAGACGCGCTGGAAAGGGCCCCTGTAGGAGAAAAGCCTGCTGGAATGGGGGAAGGGTATGAAATTTCTGTGTATGACCCTGTCTCTGACGAGACGCGCTATGTGTACGTATTCGCTTCGTCATCCGCCCAGCACGCCCCCTTAACACCGTACATCACGTTCGACGAGCTCGCGGGTGTTTGCCCTCAGAACTCGAGAGGCGTCACGGATTGTGGAAAAGGGGCGCTGGTTGACACGCCTCGCTTCTCAGTCAAGTTCAGTCGTCGATGGGTGCTGGATACCTTCCGCATCAAGCCAGCGGGAGATGACTTGCTTGACCGGTTGAAGTACCGCGTGTATGACTTGTTCGCTCCGGGGGCAGATATTGGCACTGCTGAGAGTGAGGAGGCCTGGTCGGTCACGTCCGAATGGATTGGGCACAAGAGTGGCTTGGTGCGCTACATTCGCCAGGTGAATGACGCCGCCAGCGCAGACAACAAGACGTATGTTCGAACTTTCGTCTATCCGGAACTCATTGTTCGCGAGCACGAACTCCTCGTGCACCCCCTGAATTTCTTGTGGGCATATTTTGATTTTTCGCAACAAGCGCTCCCGGTGACGCTGTATTACAGCGGCGGTTCGGTCACGATTGATGGCGTGCCTGATGCATTTCCTGAAACGCCGTTCGAGCACGTGCTCGAGGCATCGAGTAGTGAGGGTTCGTTCATTATTATGACGGCGTATTCTGGGTTTGACCAGGCAACAGAGAGTAACTTTCTCAATGACGACGCTTCTTTCTGGGATGGGACTGGTGAGGACAATCAATCGCTCGGGAGTGTCGGGATTAAGATGACAGGGGTTGCTCCTGCGCCGTGGACGGGCTCGTTCGAGTTAAAGCTCGTTCCAGAGGCAGGGAATTCGCCTAATTTGGTTGATACGTTCACGAGGTATCGTGAGAATCCCCTTGGCGTTTCTGTTTCGGTGTGGAACGCTTCGGCGCCTCCGCCTGCCTGTCAGGACAGTGATGGTGACGGGTTCAATGCGTCGTCGTGTGGCGGGCTTGACTGCGATGACTCGGACGCGGCGATTAATCCAAATGGGAACGAGCACTGCGGAAGCGACACGGTTGATGAGGATTGTTCTGGCATGTATTGCCGGCCTGGCGATCCGTATGAGGATTTGGTAGTGAACGTGTTTGATTTGACGCTGGTGGGAAGCACGTTGGGGCGTTCCGTGGGAAGTGCTACGTGGGATGCGAAGGCACGGAGGGGCGACACGAACGCCGACGGCGTTGTGGATGTTGCCGACCTCAATCACGTAAGTCAGTATTTTGGGACGAAGTACTAGGGCTGTGAGAGAGTAGGCGTGGCGCGTTCTGGTTTCGTTAGGCTCTTTCAAGCATGGTTTGAAATGGCGTGCTTTGGAGAGGAAGGGGGCTAGCGTAGAAGACGTTGCCAAAAAGAAGGTTTTGCTTTTTTTCGTGTTCGCGTGTTTCTTGCTTGTTTTTGTTTTCTGAGAAATGCTTCGAGTTTTTTTTCTGCTTCGTTATCTTTGAATTTTTTTTCGTCTTCGCGAAACGCTTTCGTGTGATGGTGGGTTTTTGTTCCCTTGACTGTGAAGGTGTGTTTCTTGTGTAAGAGTTCGTGGTAGAGAACGTAGCGAAGAAGGCTTGGCTCATTTTTGAGTGCTGAGGATATGGTGACGGTGTCAGATGCGTAGTGGTAGTGGCCGAGGGTGGTGAGTGAGGGCTTGCCGAAAACGAGGTTTGGCTTCTCCATCATTCCCGCGAAGTACTCTTGGTTGAGTTCCTCAAATACGTGGGTAAGGAGCGGGTCTGCTTGCTTGCTCGGCGCGAGCCGGCTCATTTGTTTGAGGAATGTGTTGTAGAGGCTTATTTCCGTGGTGGTTTTGTTTACTCGAAAGAGTTTGCAGAGGAGGTGTTGGATGAGGCCTGTTTGAATTTCTTCTGCGACGCCTTCCCATTCTTTAGAGAGTTTGAAGTGGATCTCGTCACCCCTCATGGAAACATTGGCGTTGTAGTGTTTGAACCTTCCTGAATACGTGAGTGTTATTCTTCGTTCCTTGTGATTCGGCAAAAGATCCTTGTATGCTCGGTACGCCTTGTTCGACACGTTTTCTTGTTGTGTTTTGGGAGACGTCATTCGCTGGGAGCTCGTATGCTGACTGAAGGGTTCGTTGTGGTCATAACAGCTTTGGTCGTAATTGTTTTAGTCATAGTTCTTCAGAAATGATTGCTTCCTTCTTACTTTTTTGATTTTTTTGATTATTTTCTCTGATGCGCCCTTTGTTATCATCGTTTGTTGAAGAGGTAAAGTTTTTTATAGGTGTTTGTTGGAAGAGGAGTGAGATGGAAGGAAAAAGGATTTTGCAGGTTGTT
Source organism: Candidatus Woesearchaeota archaeon (assembly GCA_003694805.1). Taxonomy (NCBI): domain Archaea; kingdom Nanobdellati; phylum Candidatus Woesearchaeota; species Candidatus Woesearchaeota archaeon. Next base: position 6,287 of record RFJU01000068.1, read on the forward strand.
CTTGTTGGTGTTTTTATGGTTTTGGTTTTGGCAATGCTCTCGCTAGGGGGTTGTATGGGTTCTTCTCACGAGCCTGATGCGTGCAAGCAGGATGCCAAGGTGTGCCCTGACGGTACGGTGCTTGCCAGGCAGGGTGCTTCGTGCGAGTTCCCTGCGTGCCCTTTTGGTGAGAGGGCTGCTGCTTCCTTCATTCCGTGTGATGAGTCGCGCCCAGCTACGTGCCCAGAAGAGGGCAGTCCGGTGTGTGCAAAGCGGGACACTGGTGTTCGGTGTGTTCGAGCGCCCTGCCTCGAAGCGGTGGAGGCGATTACGTATCCGAATGCGTGCGCTGCGTGCGCTGATCCGCACGTGTTTGGGTATTGGGCTGACGGGGCTTGTGAACGTTGAAAGAACGAAGGAGCGTTGCGTTAGGGGGGGGCTGCGTTGCGGCGGCGAAGGGGGGACTGCACGCGCTTTACATTGCTGCATAGCGAAGAATCGCTGCGACGCCACCTATTTCTTTGAGCTGGGCGCCTTCCCGGCTCTCCGTACTAATAATTTGAACGTTTGTACCGAGTTTTTCTGCTTCTTCTTCAAAGGCTTTTGCTTCCTCGTCGTCGAGGGCTTCTGAGAGGAGGAGAATGTCCACGGCGCCCATGTTGAGGTGGCGGCGAACCTCGTCTTTCCCGTACGAGGCAAGGCCTGAGTCCTTGCTGAGTTCTTTGAAGAACCGTTGCATAAGTTTTTTTTCTTCTGCTATTTCTTCTTCGGCGAGGAGGTCTTGGCTTTTGTCTAGCAGTTCATTGAGTCCAAAGTCGCCGGTGTAGCTGAGGTCCTTCGTTCCGATGATTAATTTTTTAAGGTCGCCAGTGAGGTAGTCCTTGTTGAGAAAGTCATTCACAGTGACGCCGGGGCCGCCAATGATGATGCCCTTGAGGTCTTTGTTGCCGAGAAATTCTTCTTTCATGTACTCGGCTATTTTTTTGAAGTGGTCCTTAATGGCGCCTTCTCTGAGGCGTGCGAATCGAGGTGCGCTTTGGCCTCCTGCCCGGAATTTGCCAGGGACCTCTGAGTGGGTTTTTTTGAGAGGGATGATGGTTTTTCCTTTGAGGTAGGCAATGGCCGCGTCTCGTCTGTCGAGAACGACGAGGCCGTAGAGGGCTTTCTCTTCGCACATGTCACGAAGAATGTCGAGCTGGAATGTCTTGTCACAGCGGTAAATGCGTTGTTTGATGGCGAGGGGCGGCTCAATGCTCCAGACTTGAAAGTCTTGCTGTCCTTCACGTTCCGCAACGTTTCCTGAGAATGCTGCAAGGCCGTGTGGCGGGGTTTTGGGGTAGAGGCGCAAGTGTTGGATGAGTTTTTCGAGGGCGGTGATGACGTTGTTGCGTGTCTGGGCTGACTTGATGTTGGTCGCGGTGCCTTGTTCTTGGCTGAGGTGCTGGATTATTTTGTTGAGGTCGTACCCTGCGGGGACGTAGACCGTCACGAGTTCTGTGTGCCTCCCACGTTTCCCTTCAAGATCCTTTATAAACTGCCTGAGTTTGAAGCGCTGTTGCGCGGTGACTTTTTCTGCGGTTGGATGCTCTGCCATAGGACGAGTGGGCTAAAAAGATAGGGTTATTTAAATCTTTGGCGAGTTCCCTTGTTTCCTTGGTTGCAAAGAGCGATGTAACGAGCAATGTATGATTTTTAAGGCGTACATCACGAAAAAAAACGTTAAACGCTAAAAAAAAAAGGTTTTGTGCCCTTTCAAGCAATGCGCGTTGAACGATGATTTGAATGGAGGAAGCCCCGTATGATTCACGACGGTACCAAGGAGGAAAGCCCCCTTCCGAGCGGATACGTGATTGTTACAAACTTTCATCCTTTCAGCGAAGTCCTTGAAGAATCGTTGAAGAGGGCTATTCGAGAGAGCGTCCTCGAAAAGGATGCGTACATAGATGAGTTGCGTAGGAAGGCTGAGAACGTGCGGTTCTTTCCTGTTGACACGTGCGGGGCTGGTGCGGATGATCTTTGCCACATCATTGAAAGATCAAAAGAGATGCGTGGCTTGGATAGCCTAATCATCAGCGTGGACATTGCCGAGTGGCTCGCCATCCCTTCAGGTCCTGGCATGTTTCGCCACGCTGTTGTGTTCGGCCGGCATCCTGACTTTAAGAATTATGAGCGTTTCGTTGCGAGAAATGCCAAGAATCGTGCGAACGTGCCGGAACGTAGCCAGCAACCTTCGCCGTATGGGGCGTGGTATCAGTTGGAAAAGGAGGGGTCACTGGATATCGTTCAAGGATCGGTAAAAGAAGTGGTTGCTTGTGTTGTTGATTATATCAAGAGAAGATTGGAAGAATACCATAGTAGGTAAGAGGGGTGGGGAGAGAGCAGTGTCTTGTTGATGCAGAGGTGTTGCGAGTGATTGAGGAGCGCTTGTGGTTTCCCCCGAACAATAAGGTTGTTGTTGTCCATGATTGGAGCGGGCTCCCGTACGTTTTGAAGCTGGATTTTAACGAAGAAGTTGCGAGGGGGCTTGTTTTGAAAGACGAGGAGGGAGACGCGTACCAAGTGACGCTCGTTTACCAAGGGATCTCTCACAGGGAGAGCAATTCCTTAGCTGACCTCGTGCGTGAGGAGTTGTTAGCGCTAAAGACGAGCATACTTCTTGTTGACAACAATGTTGAGGAGAACACGCCTTTTGTGGAGCGTCTCTTGACCCTGGACCGGTTCGTTTACCCCTTCGGGTTCGGCGTTATGATTTGGAATGAGCATCGTATGGAGTTTGAACAGGACTGCAGTGTTTACCAAAACAAGGTTTTTCGCTGTGTTTCTGGGAGGGTGTCACGGAGCTTTGAGAGCTTTTTTCAGCTCGTTAGCGTCGCTTGCAAGAAGTATGCTGCCTTTCACCGTAGGGAGCAAGAAGCATTTCTTGAAGAATTGAAAAAATACAAAAAGTCATAAATGATTAGTGAATGTTTTTAGAGAGAACCATGGGCGAGTTGCGACTGTTTAACACGTTAGGACGGAAAAAAGAAGTGTTCAAGCCGCTTCATCCTCCTGAGGTTGGGATGTACTGCTGCGGCCCGACGGTGTACCACTACGCACACTTAGGGAACTTGCGAGCGTACGTGTTCGAGGATGTGCTGCGCAGGGTGCTGGCTTGGAATGGCTTTAGGGTCAAACACGTCATGAACATCACCGACGTTGGTCATTTGACGAGCGACGCTGATGAAGGAGAGGACAAGGTCGAGGAAGGCGCCAGGCGCGAGGGAAAGAGCGTGTGGGAGATTGCGGAGTTTTATACGCGTGCATTCAAGGAGGATTTGCAGCGTCTCAATGTTTTAGAGCCGGTGATTTGGTGCAAGGCGACAGATCATATCAAGGAGCAGCTTGACATGGTGTTGTGTTTGGAAAAGAAAGGGTTTACGTATAAGACGAGCGACGGCATTTATTTTGATACGTCAAAGGTTGATGATTACGGCAAGCTCGCTTTGCTTAAGAAGGAGGACTTGCTTGCGGGCAAGCGTGTTGCGATGGGCGAGAAGAGGAACCCGACAGATTTTGCGTTGTGGAAGTTTTCTCCTCCGGGGAGTAAGCGGCAGATGGAGTGGGACAGTCCGTGGGGGAAGTCTTTTCCTGGTTGGCATATTGAGTGTAGTGCTATGGCGTCGAAGTATTTGGGAGAGCAGTTCGATATTCATTGTGGCGGGATTGACCACATCCCGGTCCATCACACGAACGAAATCGCTCAGGCTGAAGCGTGCTTTGGGAAGAAGCCGTGGGTGCGGTTTTGGTTGCATAATGAGTTTTTGGTTGATAAGGAAGGGAAGATGTCCAAGTCGAAGGGTGATTTTTTGCGGTTGCACACTCTTCTCGATCGAGGGTTTGATCCTTTGGCGTATCGTTATCTCTGCTTGACGACGCATTATCGCAAGCGCTTGTTGTTCACGTGGGATGCGGTTGCTTCATGCCAGCAAAGCCTTGATCGTTTGAGGAAGAAAGTGGTTGAGTTCAAGGAGGAAGTGAGAAGTGGGCGGGGCGCTGGTGAGGGTGTTGTTGTTCCTGCTTACAAGAGGTTGTTTGAAGAGGCAGTGAATGATGATTTGAACACGAGTGGCGCTCTTGCCGTCGTTTGGAAGTTGTTGCGAGATGAGTCGATTCCTGCGAGGGATCGGTTGGCTACGCTATTCTTGTTCGATTCCGTGCTCGGTCTTGGTTTGGAAGCGTGGGAGCGCGAGGAAGTTCGCGTTCCGGACGAGGTGAAGGCGTTGCTTGAAGAGCGCGATGCTGCAAGAAAAGCGAAGGATTGGAAACTGGCCGATTCCTTGCGCGAGAAGATTCGGCGTTCGGGGTTTGAAGTGGTGGATACTCCTCAGGGGCAGCGCGTGGAGAAAAAGAAGGCCTGAGTCAAAGTGTGAAGTGCGTGTTGTGGTATTCGGCGCAGAAGTGAGAAGGGCGACTGGGTAAAAGAAACGCTTGAGAAAAAAAATTAAAAAAAAAATGTTTGGACGGGAAGGCGTTTGCTCCTTCCTGCTTGTCTTGTTTTGCTTCTCGTTCGTTATTCATCCCCGCCGAGAGAACCATCGTCGTAGAGCGGGTCGAAGCCGCCGGGCGGGAGGCGAATGGTTGGTCTCCGGGCACGGGCGAGTATTTCTTGGTTTGCATTGTAGGGCGATTCCTTGCGGTGAGGTATCACACCCAACCCTTCAAGAGAAGCAACTGCGTTATCCATCGCCGCTAGCTCTTGAGCAGGAACTCCTGCTCCTGCAACGAGGTCATAAATTTCATCAATTGAAAGAACTTCCTTTCTTGCTAAGGCGTCGTTGCTGCGTGTGAA
>RFJU01000069.1 GCA_003694805.1 Candidatus Woesearchaeota archaeon
ATTGTACGGTTTTTTGTTGTCATCTGTTTGTTGGTGGATGTTTGAAAAGCTCATTGCTTGATCGATAACGTTATCAATTTTTTGTACATAGCTTTCTATATCGACTAAATCTCGCATGTATTCAGCGGCGTCAAAGGCCTTTAAGGATGTCTTTATGGTAGAGATGTTCTTTGCAAGATTTTCGAGTTTTGTTTCTAGGTTGCCGAGTGCTTGTTGAGAAAGCGTTGTATTTGGCTCAAAGGAAGAAACGGCATTGTAAACATCTATGAATGATGACTCGAGAGAACCTACCGCTCCCGAGTCAATGCCCGAGGCAACTGCCGCCATTTTTTTCAACTTAAGGACCTTCGCTGCGATGACAGGTATGAATTGTCGAATTTCATGACGATATATTTTTTCCAGCCTCGCGGTTTGTTCTGCCCTTGCAACCCTCCCAGCTAAATTAGCCGCCTTCTCTCTTAATTCTCTTTCTTTTCTTGCTTGGAGGAAGAGGAGCATGACTAAGGAGAGTTGTGAACTTGCATATTGAATAATCCTTCTCTGGAGATCAGGTAATGGTTTTTTTCCGTCATGGCCCTCAAAGTTTCGCAAAACTATTTGTGCAATGGGTTCGCCCCCAACATTTACTCCTTGATAGACTCTATGCCAGTACTCTTGAAACGATCCTGTCGTGTCTCCTATGAGAAAATTGTTGTCACGATGCCATCTTTTTTGTTGTTCATACGCGGATTGCTCTTCTCCCTTTTGCCTGGCCTCTTGTAAAGAGGATAGAAGTCCTTGAAAGTACGTTCGGAGGTTGGTGAGTTCCTCTTGGATTTTTTCTTCTTTCTCTTTGGAAGTGGTCTCCTTTAGTGTGCTAAGGAGGTTTTTCCTTCTGATTTTGTATTGCCTCAAGATTTCTCTTGCTTCTTCTTCGAATGGGAAGTGAGGTAGTTTTCCTTCTTCGGCTAGTTTGTGCATATCTTGTGCATTGTCGTACGTCTCGATGGTGTGTGCTTTACCTTCGAAAATCGCTCGTGTTGCTCCGGATGTCCTGCTTATTTCATAGAGAAACGGCTTCATGAATGCTTTTGCATTATCGGTTTGGTCTGTGCTTGCCAACATTCGCTCAAATTTTGCATTGGGGATTTCTTCTTTGTAAGGTATTGTCCCGTCGGGAAGTGATCTGACAAGAATCCATCCTGATTGTGCTCCTGTATGCGTTCTTAAAAAGAGGAGTATGTTATTCATGTCTTCAAGAAGGGTTTCTTCATTGTAGTTTTCGAGCCGATTATATATTGTTTCTGCTAATTGCAAGCTCCCTTTAAGAAGGACTTCTAGTTGTCGGTTGAGCGCTGCTTGATCCTCGACCTTGTCTTCAAGGCGAGCAATTTCGTCGGCTCGCTCTTTAAGTTCTGCTTCTTTGGCGTCCAAATCTGCCTGTGTTTTCCGCAAAAGCTTCTCTAAATTCACCATCAATAAGTAGCAATATAAAATCATTTATAAATTTTTTGCTGGTTGCAAGGACACAATTAAGCGACGTGAAGAACCAAATATTCTGGTATAGGACTTAAAATTAGCAATTTTAGCTGATTTCATTAAAGAAGCTACGCTCCTTTCATCGTGGAGGTAGAGCCAAAGCACCTTTCCTTTATATACCCCGCTTTGAACGATGTGCTTATCTTTTCCATAAACAACATTCCCTTGAGAAGCAACAAAAGGCAAATACGCCAGGTCTAAAAATGCTCTTCCCTTCGGTCGAAGAACCCGAACAAACTCTCTGAGAGCACGAACTTGCATCTCTTTCTGAAGAAGATGATTAAAAGAAGACCACATGCAAAAAACACGATCAAAGCACTTGTCAGGATACGGCAGGCGTTCCATCGTTCCCAAACGCACAGAAATTTTTATTCCCTTCTTTCTTGCAATTGCCTTGGCGTGCCTCAACAAGTTCTTTGATGAATCAACACCTTCAACAGCATAGTTTCTTGCGCGAAGAGGAATGAGGTGACGCCCTTCACCACAAGCCACATCCAATATTTTATGCTTTTTATTGCAGTGACGAAAAACAAACCTTAAATCATCGCGACTCTGATCCTGGTCAATCGCTCCTAAGAGCGCTCCTTGAGGAAGATATTCGTAGAAATCTGGCATACTACTTCACAACATAACAAGACAAAAATAAAAAAAATCGTTCGTCGTTAGTGATGTGTAAAGAGCTTGCTGCTGCCCGCCATTGAAGCATCGCCGAAGCTGATTTGCGCAAAGCCCGTATCCTTAATGCTTTCTAGGTCAATGACTGCGATGACTTTTTTGCAGTGGGGGCATTTGAACTTTTGGACTTTTGCTTTTTTCTTGACAGCTTTTTTCTTGGCTGGCTTCTTTTTTGCTGCTTTCTTCTTGGTTGCCCTTTTCTTCGTTGACTTTTTCTTTGTCGCTTTCTTTCGAGTTGCCATGTTTGCACCTTGTTTTTTTTATGGTTTTTGTTGCGTCCTTCTTTGAAGGCCAGAATATTTAAACTTTGTTGTTTTCTTTGTATGGACGGACCGGGATTTGAACCCGGGGCCTCTGCCTTGCGAAGGCAGCGTTCTACCAGGCTGAACTACCCGCCCTGACTCGGTTGCGTTAGGAGAGGCGTTTGCTTTTTAAGGTTTGTTTTGTGAGGCGGGACGTGATGGCTTGCCTGTCGCTCCAGACGACTGCGAGGAAGAGTCCGGTGGCGTACGCGATGATGATGGCCGTGGTTGGCGCGGTAAGCTGGCGCGTGGTGGTTGCAAGGAACGTGTTGAGGAGTTTGGAGAGGACGGCTGCGAAGACAAAGGCGCTTGTTGGAACGAAGAGCCAGTCGTAGAGGACGGTGCGGTGTTCTGCTTTGTTGAGGTGTTGGATGATCCAGCAGAAGAGTGCGCCGAAAAGGAGGCCGAGGGAGAAGCTGATGAGTGGCGCCGCCCATGGGGGGAGGAGGATGATGAATGCGATGATGAGGAAGTAGGTGGTGAAGTAGTTCCCGACGATGAAGAGCAGGAGGCTTACGAGGAGGAAGTATTTGTTGTGATGGAGATGGCGTTGGCGGATGATGCTTTGGAAGAAGAGTGTTTGGTTGATGGCGAAGATGATGAGGAAGATTGCTGCTTCGATGAGGTGGCCTACTTCTCCGAAGAAGAGCGCGTTGCGGATGTCGTTGACGGCGCCGATGAAGAGGCGCAAGAGGATGGGGATGGTGTATGCTGCGAGGACGTAGAAGAGTAAGCCGTAGCCGAGGAGGTGGAATGCGGCGTAGGTGCGAACGAGCCACCATTCCCGGGGGTGGTCGAGGATGGGTCCTTGGTGCCATCCTTTGAGGGGTTTGTGTATCCATTGGGTGAGCCAGGCGCGTGCTTTGTCGTGGAGGTTGGCTACGCCGAAGAAGTTCTCGATCGCGTAGTACATGTCTGTGCGCAAAAAGAAAAAGAACTGCCAAGCTATGCCGAGGAGTTCGAGGATGGCGACGTAGCGCAGGAACGCTGCAATGCCGGGGTGTGTTGCGGCGACGAAGGGTGCGAGGGTGATGGCGAGGGCGCCGATGAAGATGTCGTTTGCGATGCCGGCGAGAATGACGCGGTAGCGTTCTTTCCGAGGAAGCGTGTAGAGATTGGTAACGTCGGTGATGAAGACGAGGTAGTGGGCTCTTGTGGTGACGCCGAAGGTTGCGTTGATGCCTCTGCTCTTCGCGGCGAGGAAGTGCCAGAGTTCGTGGAGGAAGACGAAGAAGATGCTGAAGAAGAATGAGAGGATGAGGAGGAGGAAGGTGCTTTGGGTGAAGAAGAAGTCTTCAAACTTCGGGAAGGCTGCTTTCCCTGTGAGGAGTAGCGCGACTGCTGTGAGGACGACGAGCCACCAGAGTGCCAGGACGGGTCGTGAGAAGAGCCACGCGACGCGCCGTTGAGTGAGTCCGGGAAGGATGTTCTTGACGTGTTTGTGTCGCTTGTCAAAAATGCGTTTGCCATCGATGGCGCTAATGTAGCCGTGGTCGATCACGGAGTGGACGAAGGCGCGAACGTCGTAGTCGCCGTAGCGTTTCTTGATGCGGTTTTCAATTTCGTGAATGCGAAGGCCGCGATCGAGGAGTTTGAGGACGTCGACGCCGACGCGGGGGATGAGAACGTAAACTTCTGTTTCTGGTCTGCCGACAATGTAGCCTTCTTTGTCTTTTCTGATGACTAAGGCGTGGAGTTTGCAGGTGGTGTCCCCTCGTATGTGGTGAAAGTGGCGCGCCATGGTTTGCCGTGTGCTTGTATGTTCGTGCTCTTCGTGTTCCTAAAAAAAAGAGCATTTAAAAGTGTTGTGGCATTGGGGGATTGAGCGTCTCGTTGCTTGCCCTTGAACCGGTTCTTTCCATGCCGTGAGCATCATTCGTGGTTTTGACGCTTGGCTGTGTTCGACGGTTGAATGCGTTGTTGGTGGGATGCTGTTTCGTTGCCGGTTTTGGCAACAACACCCGGCTGGCACTATTGCTAAAAAATCAAAAGCTTCCCTTGTCAAAACAATGTTTTGATACCTGAAGAGAACGTTTAAATAGCTTGGACGTCTTTTCTTGCTCGAAAGCAATGAGTGTTGATGCCACGTTTGTTATTTTGGGAGCCACGGGGGACTTAGCCAGGCGCAAGCTCATCCCGGCATTGTATCGCCTCGTGCTTGACGGCCACGTGCGATCGTTTCACGTTGCGCTGGCTGCGAGGAGGCGTGTTGCCGTGCAAGAGGTGCTTGGAGGTGCGCTTCCCTTTATTGGCGAGGTTGAGAGTCGCGCATGGAACCGGCTCAGTAAGAACGCGTCTTATCATGTTGTTGACTTCGAAAAAGGCGAAGGTTTTGAAGATCTTTGCTCGTCCATTGCAAAGAAGAAAGGCGTGCGGGTTTTTTACCTCGCAACGTTGCCGGAACATTTTGAGAAGATTACAAAGAGTTTGAAGCAGTCCGGATCGGTTCGTCCTGAGGACCGCGTCATGTTCGAAAAGCCGTTTGGGCATGACCGCTCTTCTGCGAGGAAGCTCAACAGCGTGCTCCATTCGTTGTTTTCAGAGCGGCAGCTCTTCCGCGTTGATCATTACTTGGGCAAGGAACTGGTTGAAAACATTGTTGTTCTCCGATTTGCAAACAAGGTGTTCGGCCCGTTGTGGAACCGGAACGGTGTGGAGTCAATTCAAGTCATCCTGAGCGAAACGGTCGGCATGGAGGGACGGCGCGGCTCTTTTTATGATCGGCAAGGCGCGCTAAGGGATGTTGTGCAAAGTCATATGCTCCAGCTTCTCGCGCTGGTCACGATGGACGAGCCCGCATCTTTGCAAGGTGATTCGCTGCGAATGGCAAAGGCCGCCATCCTTGCAAAGCTTCGTGTAAAAGACGTTTTGTTAGGGCAGTATGAAGGGTACATTAGAGAAGCGGGCGTTGCCAAGGCGTCTCGCACAGAAACGTTTGCCGCCTTGCATCTCGAGCTGCAGCACCCTTCTTGGCGCAGGGTTCCTCTCTTGCTCGTGACCGGGAAGTGCTTGGACAAAAAAGAAACCGCTGTTCACATCAGCTTTCGGAGAGTTCCGTGCCGTTTTGCATCGTGCCCTGAAGAAACGAACGCCGTATCCATTCATGTTCAGCCGAAACCTCAGGTCGTGCTCACGCTGAATGCGAAAGTGCCGGGGTTGGACGGCGGCATCGCTCCAGTCCCGCTCGCGTTTGACTACGAGTACGCGTTCGGGCCGAACACGCCTGTCGCGTACGAAACCTTGCTCCTCAGCGTCCTTCATGGCCGCAACGAAACCTTCGTGCATGCGCGGGAAGTGGATGAGTCTTGGCGCGTGATTGACGCTGCACGGAGGCTTCCTGCTCGGATTCACCACTACAAGAAAGGCAGCTCGGGCCCGCTCGCTCTTCGGGTGTGGAAGCGAAGCAAGCAGGTGAGGTGGAAGATATGAACTCGAAAGGCAGTAGTTCTAGAAAGAAAAAGAGAGACGCGAGCCCGGCGGCTCCGAAGACGTTGACGAGGAGAAGCGGGCGCGTTGGATTCATTGGCATGGGCAGGATGGGCGGAAATATGGCGTTGAGCCTTCTTGAGAAGGGATGGCGGTTGGTCGTCTTTGATCGTGACGAGAAAAGCAAGGCCGGCATTGTCAAGGCAGGCGCGGCAGGTGCTAGTAGCGTGCCCGGCCTCGCTGCTGCGTTGAAGAAGCCCCGGGTCGTGTGGATTATGGTGCCTGCGGGCAAGCCCGTTGACAGCGTCATTGCTGAGCTCCTGCCTGTTTTGGAGCCGGGCGACCTCGTCATTGACGGAGGAAACTCTTTTTTTCAAGATTCGCAAAGAAGGGAGCGTTTGCTGAAGAGGCGTGGCGTGCACTTCCTCGATGTTGGAACGAGTGGCGGTGTTGACGGTGCTCGCCGCGGCGCGTGCATGATGATTGGAGGAGAGAAGCGCGCGTTTGAGCAAGTCGAGCTTCTCTTTCGCGACTTGTGTGTGAAGGACGGGTACGGCTTCGTAGGAGGGCCTGGTGCGGGGCACTTCATAAAAATGGTTCATAACGGAATTGAGTATGGCATGATGGCCGCTATTGCTGAGGGGCTTGAAGTAGTGAAGCAGGTTTCAGGCACGTTCCATATTGATTTAGGAGAGGTTGCCAAGGTGTACGCGCACGGGAGCATTATTGAGAGCAAGCTCATGACGTGGACGTTTGAGAGCATCAAGGAAGAAGGCTTTCTTGAGGGCATTGCTGGCTCGGTTCCGAAAGGCGAAACAGAGGACGAAATGGCTTTTTTGGAAAAAATGGGTGGCTTGACGGTGCTCGCCGCGGCGCGCAAGCTCCGGGTGGCTTCGAGAAAGAAGCCGTCTTTTGCTGGAAAGCTCATGGCAGCGATGCGTAACAAGTTTGGCGGGCATGCTGTGAAGAAAAAAAGATGATGAAGAAAAAAAAGAAAGACGTTTTTGAACATGGCAATGAATTTGGAGAATGTGAATGAAAAAAAGGCGAGTGGCGAGTACGACATCATCGTGATCGGTGCAGGCTCGGGCGGGCTCAACATTGCTGGTTTCATGAACCGTGCGGGCTTTCGCACATTGCTTATTGACAGGAGTGACGAGAACATTGGCGGGGATTGTTTGAACTTCGGATGCGTTCCGAGCAAAGCACTCCTGCACGTTGCGCGGTTGTGTAAAGCCGCGAGGGAGGCGAAGCGGTATGGCTTGTCCGTTTCCGGAAATGCCTCCTTGGCGAAGGCGATGGCGCACGTGAAGGCAAGTCAAGACACGATTAGGCAGCATGAGAATGCAGAGTATTTTCGCCGGCTCGGAATGGATGTTGTGCTCGGCTCGGCCCGCTTTGCAGGGAAGCGAAGCGTCGTGGTTGGTGGCAGGGTGTTTCGGGGGAGGAAGATTGTGCTCGCGACAGGGAGCAGGCCGCGGATGCTTTCCGTGCCCGGCCTGGAGACGGTTCCTCACTTCACGAACGAAACAATTTTCGGGCTCAAGCGCTTGCCGAGGCGTTTCCTCGTCGTAGGTGGCGGGCCCATTGGTGTCGAGCTTGGCCAGGCGTTTGCGCTGCTCGGCTCGGAGGTGACGATTCTTGAGCGTGGCGAGCAGTTCCTGCCCAAGGAGCGAGGCGACCTTACTGCCTTGCTGAGAAAACAATTGGAGAAAGACGGGGTGCGGGTGCTCTTCAACGCGTCGGTTGAGCGTTTCGTGCCGAAGAGGGGCGTGTTTGAAGCGCTCGTTCGCATAGGAGGACAGCAAAAGAAGAGCGCAACGTTGCACGTGCCCTTCGACGCGGTCTTGGTGAGTATTGGGCGCGAGCTCAACATTACCGGCCTCGACCTCCAAAAAGCAGGTATTGCACTTGATCCTTCAGGAAGAAAGCTTGTTGTTGACGAGTACCTTCGCACAACGAACAAAGACGTGTTTGTGTGCGGCGACGTGGCAGGCGGGTACTTGTTCACGCATGCCGCAGAGCTTCATGCACGGGTTATCCTCAGCAACATCTTCAAGCCGCGCCTGTTGTGGAGCAAGCTCTCCTACGATCATTTCGCGTGGGTGACGTACACGTCGCCCGAGATTGCAACCTTCGGACTCTCTGAAGACGCGCTTAAGAAGCGGGGCGTTTCGTTTAAGACGTTAGCAATGGATTTTTCGGATGACGACCGGTCCATCACGGACGAGGCGACGGAAGGGAAGCTCGTGATCTTTCTTGGAACGCGAGGGAGAAAGAAGGGGCGCATCCTTGGCGGCTCAATCGTCGCGCAGAACGCGGGGGAGCTGGCTCAAGAGCTCATCTTGGCTATGACGACGCGAACCCCGGTGAAAGCGCTCTTTGGCAAGACCTACCCGTACCCAACAGCCAGCAGGGTTAATCGGCAGGTCATCGCGAAAGATTTTGCCGGGAAGCTCACTCCGTTCGTGAAGCGCGTGCTTCACTTGTTGTACCGGTGAGGGCGTGCCAAAGCGTGTGCCGTGCAGGGTCCAGAAGCAAAGGAGGTGGCCGGCAAGGAGATCACCATGCGCGTGTCATACGATGAGGGCGTCATAAGGAGGGTGGACGTATGAAACGAGGAGTTATCGTTTACGAGGCAAGGACGAAAGAAGATCTTTGGAAGCGCGCAGCGAGGGAGCTCGCCTCATTCATAAGGGACACCGTCGACGAGCGGGGAACGTGCATTCTTGCTTTGTGCGGCGGGAGGAGTGCTCCTGGTGTCTTTACGTATTTGCGGTCGGAGGAAGGCGTGCCATGGAGAACGGTTCATATCTTCCTCGTTGACGAGCGCCTCGTCCCCTTACATCATAAAGAGAGCAACGCCCGCCTCTTGAACGAGCACCTCACAAGCCCGCTCGTGAACGAAGGCGTGCTTGACGATGCACAAGTGCACGTGTTTCGGCAAGAAAGCGGAGTGGAAGGGTATGCTCGCTCGCTTCAAGCACGTGGTGGGCGCTTCGACGTTGTCTTGCTCTCTGCGGGGGAAGACGGGCACGTCGCCGGCCTCTACCCGAATCATCACTCGGTTGAAGATGAGGCCGACTTCTTCATTACTATGCACGACAGCCCCAAGCCTCCCCGGGCGAGGATGAGTGCTTCTCGCAAGCTTTTAGAGCGCTCTGGAAGAGCAGTGGTGCTCTTCTCAGGAGTTGAGAAAAGGCGTGCTTTCAAGCGTTTTCAGGAAGAGCAGGTTCCGGTCAAGGAATGTCCTGCAAAGGTGGTGATGAAGGCGGGTGCGTGCTCCGTGTTCGTGACTGATGCAGGGTAGTGCTCGCAGGCAGACCCTGAGCGCTGAAGCATTGGGCAAACGGCTGTAGACCTGTTCTGAGGGGAAAAAGTTTTAAGGAGATGGAGTATTCTCCTTGGAGTGATGACGAAAAACGAAGGTGTTGAGAACCCTGCGGGCGTGTACGTATTCACGACGTCGTGCGGCCGGCGGGAAGTCACCGTGCCGGAGCAGGTGTTGCACGTTTTGGGGAGGGGCGTGCCGACGCTCGAGTGGCTCGTGACGCACGAGCGGCGAGTCGCGCACGACAGGGGAAGCTTGCGAGAGATTATGAGTCAGCTGCACAAGCGCTACCTTGACCATACGGCGTTTCCCGTCCGGGGCAGCCGCCTTTTATCAAAGGAGGGATCGGTCGTGCTCGATATTGACGCGCGGGAGAACGCGTTTTCCATTTTCAAATTCTTGCATTATGCCATGAGTAGGAAGCAAGATATTTACATTTCCTACTGCTCCGATGTGCATCGGTGAGTGAACGGCGCCCGCTTGAAAAAGAAAAAAGGGAGGGGCCGGGAGAAAAGGTTTTTTGAGGCTTTGAAGCGTTCTCCTTGGTAATGCTAGCCGGGCAGGCCCCACCTCACAGGTCTTCCTCGTTCACAAAGCTTATAAGTGAGTGTTGTGTGCCTTTGGCTTCTCGCCCTTTTGGCTGAAGCGGGTGTTTTTTTCAGAGAGGAAAAGGGTTGGAAAGGGCGATTTTGTTTGTTGCGAAGAAAAGGAGGCAGGCAGACCTATGAAACACATAGTTGTGAAGGGAGCGAGGGAGCATAATCTCAAAAACATTACTGTTACGCTACCCCGCAATTCATTCATCGTCGTGACTGGCTTGAGCGGGTCAGGGAAGTCGACGCTCGCGTTTGACACTATTTACGCTGAGGGCCAGCGCAGGTATGTTGAGTCGCTCTCTTCTTACGCACGCCAGTTCCTGGGATTAATGAGCAAGCCAGACGTGGACAGCATCGAGGGGCTCTCGCCTGCTATTAGTATTGATCAAAAGACAACGAGCAAGAATCCGCGTTCTACGGTCGGGACGGTGACGGAGATTTACGATCACTTGCGCCTTCTTTTTGCAAGGATTGGGACACCACACTGCCCGGAGCATGGCGTGCGTATCGAAGCGCAGTCGCCGGCAAAGATTGCCGAGAGGATCCGCAAAGAAATAGGAGGGGACGTGATCATTCTCGCCCCTCTCATTCGCCAAAAGAAAGGGACGTATGAGAAGGTCTTTGCCGACCTTGCCAGTGAGGGTTTTGTGCGTGCCAGGGTGAATGGGGCTATTGTGCGGACGAGCAACCCGCCCGTTCTCGAGCGCTACAAGAAGCACGACATTGACGTGGTGGTTGATCGATTAGATGTTGACGCTGATCCGTCACGTCTTGCCGAAGCTGTCGAGCTCGCCTTGCAAAAGGCAGAAGGCCTCCTTATCGTGCTGGACAAGAAGGGGAAGGAGCATTTGTTCAGCGCAAAGTTGGCGTGCCCCGTGTGCGGCCTCGCTTTTGAGGAGTTGCAGCCGAGGATGTTTTCCTTCAACTCCCCCTTCGGCGCGTGCGAGGCGTGCAGCGGGTTGGGCGTTAAAATGGAGTTTGACCCCGACCTTATCATTCCTGACAAGTCCTTGTGCATCGCAGAGGGGGCTGTGAAGGTGTACCGAAACGCTTTGGATGGGTGGAGGACGCAGTACCTCGCGGCTGTGGCAAAGCACTTCGGGTTTGACGTGCTAACACCCATTCGTGATTTAACGCCGCGCCAGTACAAAGCGCTTATGTTTGGCTCGGATGAGCGAATCCGTTTTCGCTTGCGTATGAAGAACGGAGAGGCGAATTGGTCCCACCAAGGAAGGTGGGAAGGTCTTGTTCCGCAGTGCGAGCGCTTGTACCATCAGACAAAGTCTGAGTATCGGCGAAAGGAGTTGGAGAAGTTCATGCGGACCTCGCCGTGCCCGTCTTGTAAGGGGCGGCGGCTTAAGGAAAAAGTTCTCGCTGTCAAGATTGCAGGGAAGTCCATTATTGATGTGACAGAGCTCTCCATTAAAGATTGCCTCGCGTTCATGAAGCGTCTTTCCCTCTCGAGAAAGGAAGCAATGATTGCTCGGCAGTTGCTCAAGGAGATCCGTGATCGGCTTTCCTTTCTTAACGAAGTCGGGCTGGGTTACTTGACGCTTTCGCGCAGTGCCGGAACGCTGAGCGGGGGGGAAGCGCAGCGTATCAGGCTCGCAACGCAGATCGGGAGCAATCTCACCGGCGTACTCTACATTCTTGACGAACCAAGCATCGGGTTGCACCAAAAGGATAATGCAAAGCTCATTCGGACCTTGCAGCACTTGCGCGATTTGGGCAACACCCTCATTGTTGTTGAGCACGATGAAGAAACTATTCGGAATGCGGACTTCTTGGTTGATATGGGCCCCGGCGCAGGAATTCACGGAGGGCGTATTGTCGCGCTGGGAACGCCCAAGCAGGTTGAGAGAAATGCGAAATCCTTGACCGGGCGGTATCTTTCCAGAAAGGAGCGCATTGACGTCCCGCCTGTGCGCAGGAAGCCAAAGGGTTTTTTGGTTCTGCGCGGGTGCAGGGAGCACAATCTCAAAAACATTGATGTGAAGGTTCCTTTGGGGACGCTCACGCTCGTGACGGGCGTTTCGGGGAGTGGGAAGTCGACGCTCGTGTACGACATCCTCTACAAGGCGCTGAAGGCGAAGCTTGGGCAGGGGAGGGAGCGCGCGGGTGAGCACGACGAGCTCGTCATTGATGGCGACGTGGACAAGGTCATCGTGATTGATCAAAGCCCTATTGGCAAGACGCCGCGGTCCAACCCTGCAACGTACACAAAGGTTTTTGATGAGATTCGGAGACTGTTCGCGAGTACGACTGAGGCGAAGGTGCGCGGGTACAAGCCAGGGCGGTTTAGCTTTAACCTGCCTGGCGGGCGGTGTGAGGCGTGCGAAGGTGACGGCCTCATTCGGATTGAGATGAATTTCTTGCCTGACGTGTACGTTGAGTGCGAGGAGTGCAAAGGTTTGCGCTATAATGAAGAGACACTGTCCGTTCGCTACAAGGAGAAGACCATTGCTGATGTGCTTTCAATGAGTGTGGAGGAAGCGTTGGGGTTGTTTAGGAACGTTCCTTCTGTTCGAACTAAACTTGAAACGCTTGCACGGGTAGGCTTGGAGTACATCACACTCGGTCAGCCTTCGACGACCCTGAGCGGGGGCGAGGCGCAGCGTATCAAGCTCACGCGCGAGCTTGCGAAGCGCGGGACGGGTAAGACTGTGTATTTGTTGGATGAGCCAACAACGGGCTTGCACTTCCACGATTGTAAAAAGCTCATAGCGGTTTTGCAGAGTTTGGTTGAGAAAGGAAATAGCGTTGTCGTCATTGAGCACAACCTTGATGTTATTAAGTCAGCGGATTACATCATCGACTTGGGGCCCGAGGGCGGTGATGGCGGAGGGCGCATCGTTGCGTCGGGGACGCCTGAAGCAGTGGCGAAGGTGAAGAGAAGCTACACTGGCGCGTACTTGGCGCCGCTTCTGAGAGAATGAATCGTTTGAGAACATGAAACAAAAGAGTGATCGGGGCAGCTGGAGTGTGCAAGACAAGGTTAGGCTCTTGCCAGACAAGCCCGGGTGCTATTTGTTCAAGGACAGGCAAGGCGTTATTATCTACGTTGGAAAGGCCAAGAGCCTCAAAAAGCGTGTTTCGTCGTATTTCTCTAGTCGAATGCTCGACCCAAAGACGCAAGCATTGATTTCCTCCATTGTCGATGTTGACTTCATCGTCACCAACAGCGAGGTTGAAGCGTTGCTTCTTGAGGAGACCTTGATTAAGCGCCATCAGCCAAAGTACAATATTGACTTAAAGGATTCTAAGCGTTACGCCTTCATTCAGGTGACGAACGAGCCCTTTCCTCGCCTCGTCACTGCGAGGAAAAAGGAAGGTAACGGGATTTTCATTGGCCCCTTTGTGTCGGGGTTTGACCGGTTACGTATCATGCAGGCAATTAATCGCGCTTGCAAGCTTCGCACGTGCAAGAAACTTCCTAAGCGTGCCTGCCTTCGCTTCCACGTGGGGCTTTGCAGCGCGCCGTGCATTGGCAAAATCTCGGAGGAAGAGTACAGGAAGAGTGTTCGGCTTGCTGAGAGTATTTTGCGCGGGGACGTGAAGAAGCTCTTGCCGAAACTCGAGGTTGAGATGAAAGAGCATGCCAGAGCGCTCCGTTTTGAGAAGGCAATGCTCATTCGAGACCAAATCGCGGCGGTGCATGCGTTAGAAGAGCGGCAGGTGATGCAACGCGCAACACCGTACGATGAAGACATTGTTAATTTTGTCGTGGACAAGGGCGTTGTTCATTTAGCATTGTTCCACGTGCATAAGGGAACATTGACAGGCAAGCAGAGTTTTGAGTTCGCATACAAAGACTCGTTCTTAGAGGAGTTCTTGGTGCAGTATTACAGCGAAGCTCGTGTGCCGAAGGTGTTGGTCGTTCCGCAAAGGGTTGGTGGGGCTTTGGAAGAGCACCTTTCGAGAAAGAGGGGCGGCACGGTGATTGTTTCTGTTCCGAGGGCGGGGGAGAAGAAGGTTTTGCTCGGGCTCGTCAGGAAAAACATCGAGCTCTCTGTTTTCAGAAACAAAAAGGCTCTTGAGGCGTTGCAGAAAGAGTTGAGCTTGGGAGAAGTCCCTTCCGTTATTGAGTGTTTTGACATCTCGCACATGAGTGGAGCATCAACCGTTGGTTCAATGGTTCATTTCAGGTTTGGATTGCCGGACAAGTCGCAGTACCGCAGATTTCGCATACGGTCTGTCGAAGGCGTTGATGACGTTCGGTCCATTGCCGAAGTCGTGAAGAGAAGGTATGCCAGGCTCAAGAAAGAAGCTGCAGCACTCCCCAATCTTATTGTGATTGACGGAGGAAAAGCTCAATTGGGTGCGGCGCTGGCCTCCCTCAAGGAGCTTGGTCTTCGCGTCCCGGTCGTTGGCTTGGCGAAGCGTTATGAAGAAGTGTACGTTCCTGGTTTGAGGAATCCTTTGCGTCTTGAGCGGAGAAGCGAAGCGTTGAAGCTGCTGCAGCGCGTGAGGGATGAGGCGCACAGGTTCGCACACGCCTACAACGCTTTGCTGAGAAAAAAAGCGCTTGTTGGAAGTGGCGCCTCGCGCACGACCCCAAAAAAAGCAGTTGTTAGTCGAAAAAAAACAAAAAACAAGAGCGTCTTGAAAAAAACAGGAGATGAGATCTCTTAGGGAGTGATTATGAAAAAGAGCGGTTTGAACAAGAAAAAGACGCGGGTTGAGCGAGAAGGAGTTCTTGGAGGTTCTCCGTTTGAACTGGTAACGAACTTGCGGCCGCGCGGTTCTCAGCCACAGGCGATTGCACGCCTTGTTGAGGGGTTCAGGAAGGGGCTTTGCCAGCAAACGTTGCTCGGCGTGACGGGTTCGGGAAAAACGTTTACCATGGCCAACGTAATCGCGCAGTTAGGAAAGCCTACCCTAGTACTCTCCCATAATAAGACATTAGCAGCGCAGCTCTATGGCGAATTCAAAGAACTGTTTCCTAAAAACAGAGTTGAGTTTTTTGTTTCGTACTATGATTATTACCAGCCGGAGTCGTACATTCCAAGCAAGGACCAATACATTGAGAAAGATGCGCAGATTAATCCGCGTATTGAACAAATGAGACTCTCCGCGACGGCGTCGCTTCGGTCCCGGCGCGACGTCATTGTTGTTTCTTCCATCTCTTGCATTTACGGCTTGGGGAATCCAGAGTTTTACGAGGACGTTGGTTTTGAAATCGTTGTTGGGGAGCGTGTTGCGCGAAAAGCGTTTTTGCAGCGCTTGGTTGAAGCGCAGTATGAACGGGGGGATGTCGAGCTCATCCCTGGACGGTTTCGCGTGAAAGGGGATGTTGTTGACATCATCCCTAGTTATCAGAATAACATTATTCGTGTCGAGTTCTTCGGTGACGAGGTGGAGCGGATTTGTGAGGTGGAGAAGACGTCAGGGAAGGTTTTGGCTTCTTTGAAGTATTTTTTTGTGTACCCGGCTCGGCATTTCGTCATGCCAAAAGAAATAGTCGACGAGGCGATTGCGGAGATTAAAAAAGAGCTTGATGAGCGGCTTCCGGAACTAGGTGTTGTCGAGGCTCACCGCCTCAAGCAGCGAACACTCTACGATATTGAGATGATTGAAGAAACAGGGTACTGCAAAGGTATTGAGAACTACTCGCGTTTTTTTGAGAAGCGAAAAAAAGGGGAGCGGCCTTACTGTCTCCTCGATTATTTTCCTGATGATTTTCTCATGATTATTGATGAATCTCACCAGACGCTCCCACAGGCGAGGGCGATGTATAACGGAGATTATGCGAGGAAAAAGTCGTTGGTTGACTACGGCTTCCGCCTCCCGAGCGCGTTTGATAATCGCCCGCTCACGTTTGCTGAGTTCGAACAATTCATGAAGTGTGTGCTCTACGCTTCTGCGACGCCGGGAGAGTACGAGCTTGAGCATTCGAAAGCAGTGGTTGAACAGATTATTCGCCCGACAGGACTGGTTGATCCCTTGGTTGAGGTTCGTCCTACGAAGAATCAGATTGTTGACGTGAAGCAAGAGATCGCGCGGGCGGTGAAGCGAGGGGATAGGGTGCTTCTTACGACGTTGACGAAAAAGCTTGCTGAGGAGCTCTCCGAATTTCTTGCTGAGGAGGGGGTTTCGACGAGGTATTTGCATAGTGAGATTGACACGCTTGAGCGAACTGAAATTATTCGGGAGTTGCGCTTAGGGTCGTTTGATGTCTTAGTCGGGATTAACCTGCTCAGGGAGGGGTTGGACATTCCTGAGGTCGGTTTTATTGGTATTTTGGACGCCGACAAGGAGGGTTTTTTGCGGGATACGCGAAGCTTGATTCAAATCATTGGGAGAGCGGCGAGAAATCCGCATTCCTTGGTGGTTCTCTATGCTGATACTGTTACTGAGTCAATGAGGCGCGCGATTGAAGAGACGAAGCGAAGACGAGCGTTGCAGCTTGCATACAACAAGGAGCACGGCATCACTCCTCAAAAAATTGTCAAGCCAGTCAGGAAGAAAGAA
>RFJU01000070.1 GCA_003694805.1 Candidatus Woesearchaeota archaeon
AATGAGTTGTGCGTTGCCTCTCAATTCTCTCCAGAGCGCATCTCTTGCAAATTCATAAATAGGAGTATTGATGGAAATGGAAGAAAGGGAATCAATGACGACTCTCTGAACATTTGATTTCTTAATACTACTAATGATTTTGTCAACAGTGTTCTTACTAATAGAATTAATACTGTGAGTGTTGATTAAAATCTTGCCACTATTGACCAATTTTGGCAGGAGCGAGAAGCCGATTCTTTCACCTTGCAAGACAATTTCCTCCTTCCTCTGCTCAAAACTAATAAACATGCCTTCCTCTTTGAAGCTCGTAATGCCGTAATAGAGAAACGAGAGGGCTAACAATGACTTTCCCGTGCCAGGGGCTCCGCTGATGAGTGTAACGGTGTTTTCTGGAAGACCTCCTTCTAAAGTCAAGTCTAACTTTCTAATGCCAAAGGGAACGCGCTTCATTGTGGTTCTTATGTACGAAGAAGTTTAAAAACTTTTTTGTTTCCTCATTCTGAGCCACTCTTACTTGAAAACTCCAATGTAAAGTATTCTTCCCCCTTTAAGCGAATCTCTGCTTCGTCAATCACAAGATCTTCGTTACCAAATTTCAAACAATAGCACCCTTCATGCGGCAGCTCAAATTCTTCTTTGAAAACTTGCATGCCATCCTCTTCTTTGAAGAAGAATGTTGCAATCTCATTGCCATTACAAGAATTATTAAGCAAATGAAGCTTAATAGTAGTCCAGTCAACTCCGAACGCAGCTTTAAAAGGCTTATCTTCAGCCATAACAAGAATTCCTTTTCTTCCCTTCGTTGAAACTGAAATGCTTGTATGATACTCCTGTTCAAATCCGAACTTTGAAATAATTGAGTAGTACGGCTTCTCAACAGACGTGGGCAGTGGGCATTCAACATTCTTTTCTTCCGGCTCTTTAAGATGGAGGTTCTCTTTGTCTTCCTCTCCGGAAATAAAGCGCTCAAGATTGACAGGAGAAATCTCATTTGACACCAAGTTTACCACAACGTTCTCAGCACTTTTCAAGAGACTACTCGAGAGACCGAAGTCAATGAGTTTTCTTGTCTCCTCCTCTGTTCTTCCTGCAAGGAGTGTCAATAAAGAATTATGAACAATAATTCCTTCGTTCTCCTCGAACCCGTACGAACAGTCCTTGTTAGGGAGGAGTTCCCTTGCAAGAGCGTTGACACAAGGCCCGCCGACGATGATCGCCCTTCCGCCTGTGTAGTCTTTGTCCAGAATGATTTTATCCTTGTTGATAGTCGTTTTGTTAACGTGTTGCACCCACGGTTCTAGCGTAACATCTCTATCAGTCAAGTAAACCAAACTTTCCACTTCCTCCTCGACACCTGCAATGAAGACGCTGTCAGGACCGCCTGTCTCGTCAACCCATTCCACTACCGTGCCGAACTGGTCAGCCGCCTGCCGTCTCTCCGAATCCCCCACGTCGAAAAACGCTTCGTAAGGCGGGTTAGAGAAGGTTTGAAAACACCCGTCCATCACTTGATTCGCCGCCGCCGTGCCAATGATCGGGCCCAGAATCGACCCGTTCAGGAGGGTGTAGTACGCGATGAGGTAGCTTTTTATCTGCTCGTAGTTGGCGCCGATGCATCGCTGAACGTCGTCCACGTCAATTTCTCCCGAAACGTCGGTCACGTTCACGCGGAACGAGTCAACCGAGTCGCGCGAGCCATAGGACGCCCACGTACTCGCAGCGACGCCCTCCTCCAAATCCTTGGTCGTGTACGTGAAGCGGTTGTGCGTTGTCGTGTCCAACTCAAGAGTTGAGCCGATCTTCGTGACAAGAACGGGCGTGTCGCCGCTCTCGATGCTGCCGTCGTTGTCCAAATCAATCCAGATCGCGCTTGAAGGGCTTGCCGTGTCATTGATGAGCACGTCGTACGAGAATCCCGCGAGGGTCAGCGAGGTTTCATTGCTCGTGAACGGCACGTGCACCTCCTCTCCGCTGCCTTCATTAATGAAAACGAGGTACTTATCATCAGCTTCAAGCGAGTCGTAGCGGAGCAGGTGGGTGTACCCGTTTGAAGAGAACCTGCCTTCCGAACCGTCGGACGTGACAAGGAAGTACGCATCAGGCGTGATCGCTTCGCCCTCGTCCACAATGAGCGCGTCGTCCTCGCTTCCAAAACGCGAAAAGCTCCCTGCGTTGTCGTAAAAGAGCGGAACGTGCAACTCCTCGCCGAGGCGGTTTTCAAACGTGAGGACGTACTCGTCATCTCCTTTCGGCTCCAAATACGCCTCCGTTTTGCTGTCCTTCGTCCTAAACCCTAAAAACCACAAGTCCCACGAGCCAGGAAAGAGCGAGTCCTCCTCGAGCAAGCTCGAGAGTTGCGTGTCCTGGGCGACGTAGTACGTATGGCGAGGCGTCCAAGAAACCTCAATGCGCTCAAGATACGTTAGCGCGCCTTCCGTTCTGCCCTCGTCGCGCCCAACGAGGGAAACAGCAGTGCCGTCAAGAGACTCGCCATCCTCCTTCACCGCAAGTGAATCACTCTCCGAAGAAATGTTAGTGTCTTCCAACGTGTAGCGCGACGCGCCCAGTGCGAGCTCGACGAGGCCTTCCCGGTTGTTCACCAGGATGGAGAGCACCCCCACACTCACCCCTCCAACGTCAGCCACGTCGCCTTTCTCCATCGTTTCCGTCTCGCCGTTCACAGCAATCAGCGCCTTCTCGTTCTCATCAATGAAGACCACGCTCACCTCAACAGACTCATCGTCGAGCGTCACCGTCTTCGTCTCGCCTTCCTTGAGCAAGAGGGTCGCATCCCCCCCGATGAGGGAGAGCTTCACGTGATCTTTTCCCGGGTGCGCGGCTTCAGTCACCAAGAACGGCTGTTTCATGAGGATCAACACCTCGCCTTCAAGGGAATCAAACCCGTAATCATCACTCGCCCCGCCAGCAGTCAACTCAAGCGGCTCGAGAAATTCAAGCACATAGCGAAACCCCTCGCCACCCTTCGGAAAAACAAGGTACACGTCAGGGATCTCCTCAGGATCGTCAGGGCGGTCGTCAGCCACGAGGAAGGTGCTGCTCGCGTTTGCCGACGGGTACCAGTACTGCCGGTACCGAAACGAGCCCTCGCGCGTCACCACTCTGCCGTCTTCGAGCAGCGGCGTGTCCTCCCCCGTCACGACACTCACCGCATCTGCTAAGTACTCAGACCCTTCCAACATATCGCTTTCTCTTCGCAGCAAAAAACCGTCAATGAAGAAGTCAGAACTGTACGCAACGCCCTCTTCCCCGCGATCAACCGCGACTGGTTTAGTCTCCACCGCGAGCTTCGCAGCGGCAAGCGCGTCCGACACCGACGCATTCGAACCAACTACGATGAAGTCGTACGCTTCGGGATCGATTGCGAGCACTGACGCTGCAACAAAGAGGACAACGACAAACCACAAAACAGGGCGCATACTAGCAAGCTCTACCGACAAAGCATTTTATAAACTTTTTGGCTAAGAACCCTTAGCGAGCAGCCGCCCACAAAAAACAACGCTCACTCTTCAAGGTCGTGCACAACAATGCCGTGCTCAGAAATCTCCATCGGGTGCACGTCCTCATCATTCTTCGTGCGCCGCATCTTGCGAACAATCAAGGAACGAGAAAACTCGCCGCCCAAACTCTCAAACTGAATCAAAATAATCGAGTCGGCCAAGAAATCCTCCACGCCAAAGCGTGAATACCGATACCCGCTATTATCTCCCCGCTCAACAATCTCTGACGTGAGCAAAGAGACGCAGTGCATCTCCTTGAGCACCCTGCTCAAATCAAACAAGCCCTTCCTCACCTCGAACTCCGTTTCCATCGTCATGCCGTACACGGACGTGCTGTCAATCACGACGCGCTTGGCATTCACCGACCTGATCTGGCGCTCAAGCTCGTTATGAATATCGCGCACCTCGTAAGGATGATAATAGATGAAGTTGCACATTCCCTGCTCGATGTACTTTTCGAAATCCCACCCGAACATGAGCGCATCCCGCTTCAAATCCACCAAGTTCTCCTCAAAGCTGATAAAGAGGCCGGGCTCGTTGTACTTGGTCAGGCCATTCCACAAAAACTGCAAGCAGAAAATGGTCTTTCCACACCCCGGACCGGCAGAGAGCAAATTCACACTCTCCGGTGTAAAGCCTCCGCCAATGAGCTTGTCAAAGCCAGGAATCCCGGTAGGAATTTTTTTTTCTTCCATATCGCCCACTCAACGAAGACGCTTATCACAAAGCAGTTTATAAACTTTTGGTATTACTCCTCCGGTGCACCTTCAACACTGCCACCAATAACCCTTGCAGACAATGACTTGAACAAGACAGGACTGATGAGTGTAGCAAAGAACGCCATCATGATGATGGCAGTGAAGAACTCCTCGGAAATAACCCCCGCGCTGAGCAAGAGCGAGGCGGCAATCAATTCAACCCCTCCCTTCGTTGAAAGGCCAAAGCCAATACTAAGCCCCTCCCAAAATCCATGCCCTGCCAGGACGTTGCCAACAGCGGCGCCGAGGGGCTGGAACAACATCACAATGAAGAAAAGCGCCAATCCTAAGCCGGGGCTAGAAAAGAAAAGCGAAATGTCCGTCTCCATCCCAACCTTAATGAAGAAAAAAGGTGAAAAGAAGCCGAACGTGACCACCTCAATCAAGTCCGTAATCTCCTCTCGCTCTTCCTCCTCCTCATCCTCAATGAGCGTGTAACGAACCACGACTCCGGCAATCAACGCACCAACAACCATGCCAACGCCGCGAAGGCCGCCTGCGAGGTTCTTGAACACCACGTCGGCCGCGACGCTCATGAAGAGCACCATAATCAAGGAAGCCACTAAGAGCTCGCTCTTGCGCGACCGGCTTCCCACCAAGCGAAGAACAAGAGGCACCACCAAATACCTGCTTACGTAAACGATCCCCACCAGAATGATGAGATGCAAAAACGCTATGGTGAATGACTCAACCGCTCCTGCAACGAGAGCCACAACGACACTAAGCACGGTAACCTCCACCACGTCATCCATCGTTCCCACTGCCAAGACGAGCTGGCCAATACGCCCCTCCAGGACATCAAGCTCTCGAAGCACATCAACCGACACCGCCTCCGCGGAGATGGACAAGAGCGCCCCGACGAGAACAGAAAGCAAGAACGGGAAGCCAAACACTAGCCAGAGCACCAAGAACCCAATCAAGAAAGGAAGGCCAAAACTCAGCGAAATAATGCTCAACGCGTTCTTCCTCTCATCCCGCAGCGAGCCGAGGTTGAGATTAAGCCCCGAGTAAAACATGAGGAAAATCAAGCCGAGCTGAGAAAACGCCTCCAACACCTCCCGCCCGCTTCCAGCCCCTAAAAAAACGCCTTCCAAAGCGGGCAACCCGAGAATGAACCCCACCAAAACGGGCCCGAGCACCCTCGGCAGCTTGATCGAGCGAAGCGCCTCAGAAAGCACGTACGATGCGGTCAAGCAAACAAGAACAATCGTGACGACTTCCATACTCAAAAACGCTGCTTCACAAGTATTTATTGATTGCGCTTTCACCAAACGTTGTTGATTGCTGCACGTTCTTGATGGTGTGCGTTGTACGCAAGAACTGCTCCTGACGAGCCGTGGCAGACTTGCGTACGTTCCCACAAGCCCAAAAGAAACGCACGCCCGAGAAGTCGCCACTGAATAAGCACTGAGAACTTCCAAGGAAAATCGGCACGCATCTTGGTCAACGGCAAGCAAAAACTATATAAACGCTGACAACTGAGCATGGCATTGCCATGAAAGAGAACGACTTGAACGGGAAAAAACTAGACGTCCTCAGCAGGATTCCACAACGCCACCTCAGTGAAGTCGAAAAGCAGTTCATCCAACTCAAGCTCGAGCAAGCCCGTCTCAAGCGAGAAAAAGCGCGCCTCATCCTCGAAAAAGGGGTGTTCGTCTACGTCGGCGCATTCACCCTCGCCTTCTTCATCAAGTTCTCAAACGCGGACATCCTCCCAGAAGTACTTGTCAACCTTCTCGTCCTCGCAGGCATTATCATCCTCATCGTTACTGTCATCCCCTATGCAAGGGAAGCGAAAAAAGAAGAAACGTCCATCGAAGACATTCTCGAAGCCCTCGTTGACAACTAAAGCCAGCGAGCACACTAGCAGGTGCAAGACCCGGAGCAGGAACCAATGACTACAAACTACCACGTCGTCTCCCTCATCGACGTCAACGAGCTCCTCCCCTTTGTCAAGCGAGTCAGGCAAAACACGGACGAACCAACAAAAGAAGAAGAAGCAAAGCTTCAAGCAGAACTTGACCGCTTCTTCTCCACGCTCAAGCGCTACTACCACACGCCCATCCACTACATCGGTGACGAGCGCCGCTATGGCAAACACCTCGAGCGCTACCTCATCAACAAAACAGGCTTTATTGAAATCATGGTCGAAGCCCCCCTCCACCTCAACGCACACTTCATCTCAAAACGCGAAGCAGAAACCTTTGCACAAGCCCTCAAAAAAACCCTCTTCGAGACCGTCCCCGCCAGCCCTGTCAGGTCCATGTTCATCGACTCCGTCAGGGTGCAGGACAAGAAAGCCAGCGCAACCTACCAAACCTACGACAAGCTCCACCACAAGCTCGTGTACAAGCCACTCATCCTCACCGCGACCGCCATTAACATCATCATCGTCTTCGGCCTGCTCAAACTCTTTTTCCAATACGTCGTAGAGCACATCTTCAAAACAAAACCCCTGATTTTCGGCCCCATCGATGGTTATGCCATCTTCGCAGCAGTAATCACCAGCTTTCTCTTCACCATCCTCTACGAGCACACCACCCGTCTCGCCCAAAAACTCCTCCCAACATAAACCAACCGTAAAACGCATCAACCACCACCCGAACACTCCCAAACGCTACTAAGCGCAACCCTTATAAACAAAGCAGGGATTCTTCTCTCCAAGCATTTTACAAAAAAAAAGCTTAGCAAAAAAAATTAGCAAAAAACCAAAAAAACAGGTGATACCCCATGGCTTCCGTGGTCGGATTCAACTTTACCAAAGTCCTCGCAGAGCGAAAGACGAACAC
>RFJU01000071.1 GCA_003694805.1 Candidatus Woesearchaeota archaeon
CTCGTGGCTAGCGAAATTATAGAGGGTTTCAGCACTCCCTCCTTGATCGCTGAATTTAGTCCTGAAATCGACACCCGCAGCCTCATTTTTGTCGTGCATGATGCGGACGAGGTCGAGGGCATCGTCGGGATACCTGATGGGTGCTCCGTTGACGATAATCGTACGAATATTCTCTCCGAGATAGTTTGTTCCCAAGCGTCCTTCTGCCTCGATGAGGTGGTAGAGCGTCGTCCCTTTCGCAACCCTGGTCTGGCGTGGGGGGCGCGGGGGGATGGCGAGCGCATTGAATGGCCCACGGGGATTTGTCATTAGGTCGCGAATCACGTCCTCAGGGTTGGTGATAGTGAAATGCTTGGCAACAAACGTTCCGCCTTCTGCGAGGACCATGTCCCGATAGGCGGGACCCCCAATGTGGCCTGGGTTAAAGAGGCAGTAGAGTCTGTTGCGCTCCTCGAAGGGGATGTCGGCCATTGCTTGCTTATAGAGTGTTGGTCCTAGTGCCCAGTCCTGCTCTGTATAGTACGTCACTTTAGGTCTTCCTGTCGAGCCACTCGAGGAGAAATCCTGCGCGATGGGATCAGTGATGCCGAGTTCCTCAACAGTCCCTTCCTGGCGAATATGGGTGGCATAGCGGTCGGGGAGCAACTCAAGAGGATCAATGCTTCGGACGACGCGAGGAGTGAGGAGTGGAAGCTTTGTAATGTCACTGAGCGTTTCGATGCTCTCCAGGTCAACGCCTTCGCGAACGTACCACTCGCGGTAGAACGTGTTGTTCTTGACGAGGTCTGTAAGAAATGCTTTGAACACGGGGAAGATGAGAGCTTCCCTTTCTTCTTGTGGGAGGAAATCGAATTTCTTGCTCCCTAAGTCAATGCTTTCATTCCCAAACCTAAGTTCAGACTCAATCATGACTATTCCCTTGGGAGTGAGTTGTCAAGATTTTATAAACATTTTCATTTATTGCTACTAAGTAATGGTTTCAATCAGCAAGTGGTTCGTCGAAGGACACACCTGAGGACACTCTTTGTTCGTTCAGGTAGAATGGGCTTATTCGTGCTTACGCCAATCAAAAAAACACATGTGGTCTTGCAAGAAGAGAATAAAACAACACGAAAACTGCTTTACTTTCTTGCTTTCTCAATCTTCCCGCTTAGCAACGCATCAAGCGACTGATCATTCACTTTAATGACCTGCCAGCGAACACCAGGAATATCCCCTTTTGACCTTCCTCTATTCCCGCCAATACACTCAACAATGACTTCGTCGTGCTCGTCAACCAGCTTGCTCGCGCCATCACCGGGAAGGAATGCTGTTATTTGCTTTCCGTTCTTGACCAACTGGACGCGCACACATTTACGCATGGCAGAGTTTGGCTGCTTCGCCTCCCGTTGCACCTTTTCAAGCACGATGCCTGCCGCTTGGCTGGCTCCCTCAAGCGGGTCCGACTTAAGATGCAACTTGAGCACCTTCTTTGCATACCATTGATACTGCTTTCTCGCCTTTGCACGACGCTTTCGCAGCTTCTTTGCAGCATTCAATCCGTTAGTCTTCTTTCCCATTGTTCAAACCACACGAATCTCCTTCAGGTGAGGATGATACGTCTTTACAATCTCTTCCAACGCACGAAGATTCTGCGCCCGAGCACCAATCAAGAGGCCTTTCGTCTTCACATCCGGCCCGGTCAGCGTCACGACGCCGTCCTGCTCCTCAATCTTGACAACCCGTAGCGGCGCCACGATATTCTGAATAAGACGCAGCATGTCAGGGTGAAACTCCACTATTTTAATCTTTCGCTTCATCACCTCCTCGAGTCGCTTCAAATTGCTCAATTGCTTCCCCAGCGCCTTTGCAAGCTTCCCCTCATCGACGAAAAAAAGCAGCCGATCGCGAAAGGTGAAGCAGTCTTTAACAGGAACTCTTGTCACCTTCTCGAACAAGGAGAACAGCTGCAAATGCTCCACAGTATAGGTCGGCGACACGCTAACGAACACCCAATACCATTATAGCAAACGGTTTCTTGCACAGCACCCCAAGCTCGGTGTTAGGAATGTCCAAAGAGACCACCTCGACATCGCCCAGGCCGCCCAAATGACGCACCTCTTCAACAAGCTTTGTTGGCGTGTTCTTGGCTAAAAAAACTTTTTTCAACCCGCCCTTGCGCAGCTCTTTTAACACAACTTCTTTCCCAATGACGCCACGGCCTTCCTTCACTGCCTTTCGTATTTCATCAAGCATAAACAACCACCTGCTACTTCTTGACTTTCGCAATCAAATCAATCATGCCCGTCCCTGTTGGTATTGGCTGATTCACCATCACATTCTCAATAACACTGTTGAGCTCGTCATACTC
>RFJU01000072.1 GCA_003694805.1 Candidatus Woesearchaeota archaeon
GAGTCGTGACTGCGCACATTCGCATCGTCAAAACGACGGCCGGACGCGCCGCTCTCTGGATAATCTTCCTCTGCTTTATCTTTCTCCAAGTACTCCTCCCGCTCTTTCCAAACAGCGCCTCCTAAAGACAAACTGACAAACCCCTATTGGTGCTTTCGAGCAACACAATCCAGCCGAAAAGGCGCGTAGAAACTCAAACACCCGGAGAGCAAAACGACAACGCAAGGGACGTGCAAGCCAGCACCAACCAAGAAGAACATTGAAGCGCCGCGAACAAAAAACGCTGTCTTGCTTAAATTTTTGACCGAATAGAGTGCTTAGCCCCGCACGCCTGGCACGTCATGATAATCACGCCCGCTTCTTTGCTCAGCTTCGTCTCAGGCTTCCCACACTCCTTGCACAGAACAAACGTATCAGCATATTTCTCAATCTTTTCATTCACTTTCGAAGCAGAGAGCTTACTCCCAAATACAACACTCTGTTTAATGATCTCTCCAGGGGTTGCAAGCTCCTTTTGCAAAAACTTCAACAAATGCTGCGGCTTTCGCCCCAAGTGCTTGGCAATCGCCTCGAAATTATTAATAACGGTCTTCTGACCCTGCACGTGCCCCTTCACCTTCGGAATGCTAAACCGCTGCGTTTCCTCCACATCATCAGGCAAGACCGCCTTGGCTCGCTTGAGCAACTCTTCATAGTCCATACCCTATGAGGAACCACACGTGATTTTTAAAAGTATGTGCCCCGCCAGTCGCTAGAACCCGGAGCCCATCCAGAAACATTTAAATACAGCAGGCATTGCAAAAACACAGTAAGAACAAAGAAAAAACCGACGAAACACTCAACGACAATGGTTCTAGAAACTCTCACCACCGCGTTTAAAGCAGAAAACAAACCCTCCAAACTCATCCTTCTAGGAGGGCTCTACGCCATAGTCGGCACCATACTCTCCCTCTGGGTCTTCCAAGGCTACGCAAGCCTTGTCATGGTCTTTCTCACCGCAATGCCCGCCATCCCTCTCATCTACAACATTATCACCATGGAAGAAGAGAAAGACCTCACAGGCATGGAAGAACGCTGGCTCCTCAAAGAACACGGCAAAGCACTCTCCGCATTCATCTGGCTTTTCATCGGCATGACGATTGGCTTCGCACTCCTTTACGTGTTTCTTCCTTCCGCAAAGGTCGCCACAGCATACAAAATTCAAGGAGAAACCATTAACGAAATCAACGCGAGAGCAATATCTATTGAAGAACTCACGAAACTACCTCCCTCGACAACCATTGCAGGCGGAGCAACAGTAAGTGTAGCAAAACTAAAGCTAAACACCCTCCAAAAAATATTCTTCAACAACCTCCGCGTTCTCATCTTCTGCATCCTCTTCAGCTTCCTCTTCGGAAGCGGGGCCATATTCATCCTCACATGGAACGCGAGCGTCATCGGAACCGCGATAGGAAGCAGCATACGCTCGGAACTCGCCCTTGCAGCCTCGCTCAGCGGCTTAGACAAATTAGCAAGGTACTTTACCACGTTCACTTCAGGGCTTGCAATGTACGCCATCCACGGACTCCCAGAAATACTCAGCTACTTCATCGGAGCTCTTGCCGGCGGCATCATCAGTATCGCCGTCATCCGTCACGAC
Source organism: Candidatus Woesearchaeota archaeon (assembly GCA_003694805.1). NCBI lineage: Archaea > Nanobdellati > Candidatus Woesearchaeota > Candidatus Woesearchaeota archaeon. The sequence goes on from RFJU01000072.1 coordinate 1,640, forward strand.
TTCGGAACAAGAAAGTTTGAGCACATCGTTCTCGACGCGGCAGATCTCATTCTCCTCAGCATCTTTGTCCTTGCCGTCGCAGCCGTCCTTGAAGTGTACATCACACCTCTCATCTTCACCTCGTCGGCATGAACCGACGCGTTGTCAAACCATTCCCCCCGCACGTCTGCCACTGCACAATGTCCAGCAGAATCAAAACGCCCCGCAACGCCTTTCCATCCGGCCTACTCGAGCACTTTCACCCTTCCAGGCTTGATTTCGAACAACTCTCCACGCTCCAACATAGCAATCAACGCCTTTTCAGCATGCTTCATCTTGCTCTTTGCAACCACTTCATCAAAGTCGGCGCCAGCCCCGGCGTCAAGAGAACGAATTAAGTCCACCAAATCCTCACAAACACTCCGTTCCTGCATTCGCTCAACTTCTTTATCCCGCTCATTGACGCCCTCAACGCCGGAACGATTCTCTTCAGCCTCTTCTTCAGCCTTTTCTTTCTGGCAAAACGCTTTCATCCTTGACAACTGGGCCCGGCGAAACGCCAACCATTCTTTGTCTCCCAAATTCTTCACAATATCCCCTGCAACGTACCTCGAATCGCCTTCAGCCCGTGGCAACCCCACGACGAGAACAACACTTCCAACATCGACGTCTTCACGATCTTCGCCAGTCTTGACCAGCAACCTCCCCGTTCCATCATCGACGAGGAAGGAGCGCTCGCTTAGACGGCCCACCACCAAACCGATGATGTTCACCCAGTACGCATCGCCCTGCTCCGTTTCCAAGAAACCCAGCGACCAACCCTCGCCGGGAACGAATCGACTCTCCAAAACGTCGCGAACGCTGCAAAGCCTGGCCGTATGTCTTGTGTATGCCATGCTCCTTCTTGTCAAATTCTTGAGATAAATCCCTGCCGGGGACTGAAGATGTCCCCCGACCGCTTCAGTTTCTCAATAGCCTCTTCTGCGCGCTCCTCACTAATGCCTTTAATTTCTGCCTCGCGAACAACATCATCAACAGGGATGACCTTTCCCACCACGCGCTCGAGCTCAGCAATAACCTCCTTCACCACAGCAATGTGTGAACGCTGAGACGCAGTAATTCCCGTCGTGATTCTGTCAATATCAAATTTTCCAGTCTCAGGATCTAACCCGATTTGTGAGAGGCAGTGATTGAGTAAGTCAATCGCGAGTCGCGCATCTTGCTCAGTAACAACGTTTGAGAGTCGCGTCTTGGCACTGGCCTCAGAGAGGCGGACCAGCGCTTCCAGCTGCCGAGCACTAATTGGGATGGAACGAATGCCCGAGTCATCATCAGCACTACTGCGCATTTTCACGTAAAACTCTCGAATCGTCGCCAACGCCTCGTCGCTCAGAACAGGAAAGCATTTCTGCCTCGCGTAGGAAATGTACTTGCGCAGGAGCTCGGGCCCGATATCCACGCGGGCGTCTCCGGGATGCTGATGCCCTTTCAAAATAAACGAAGCGAGCTCCTCATCTTTTTCCGGATCAGGCAAGTCCTTAACAGGAAAGATGAGGTCGAAGCGGTTAATGAGCGTACTGGGCAACTCAATCTGCTGCGCTAAGGGACCAAACGGGTCGAACCTCCCAAACTTAGGATTGGCCGCGGCGAGAACCGTGGTTTCCGCTCGCAAAGTCGCTTGAATGTTCGCCTTGCTAATGCTCACCGTCTGTTGCTCAAGCGCTTCGTGCAAACCACTCGTGTCCTCTTTTGTCATCTTATCCATTTCGTCAAGGCAGAGAAGCCCCCTATTTGCAAGAACGATGGCGCCCGCTTCGAGAGCCCACCCCCGCAAGAAATCATCACGAACAACAGAAGCCGTCAAGCCCGCTCCACTCGCGCCTCGTCCTGACGTGAACCGCGGCTTTGGTGCAACTTGAGAAATCCTCTTGAGCAAGATGGACTTGCCACTTCCAGGATCCCCAATCAACAAAATGTGTATGTCGCCACGAATAGGCACGCCGTGCTCGCGCTCTTTGCGCACGCCCCCGAGAAGCTGCAAGACAAGCGCCTGTTTAATGCGCTCGTGCCCGTAAATCGTCGGCGCAATACTGTTGACCATCTTCGAAAAGATGAGCGGGTCTTTTGCCAAAGCAGTAATCTCTTCTTCTTCCTCTTTCGAAATCTCGACCTGCGAAAAATCTTCCTGCACGGGTTCGACAAAGTTCGCATCGCACACCAAATCGAAACGCGTGCTCTGCCCTCCTGTCTGCAAAATAATCGGAACCTCTTTGATGATGCCGCTCACACTAATCTTGCTTCCCGGATTTGTTTTCTTATCTGTCATCGGACTGACAAGGTCGCTTTTGAGAAAGACTCCCAACCGCTTTGGCTGCTCGCCCCCCTCTAAATCCTCAGGCGCTTCCTCCAACACAATCTTTTGCGCGTCAACGAGCTCTTTGGACAAGAGCCTGAACTTGCCCTTTCTCCCGCACGAGCACCTTGTTGGCTCGCTGAATTTCTGGTCGAGTTGCAGGACGGGAATGATCACGCCACAACTTGGGCACTCGAACTTCGCACTGGTGACTTGCGGCCGCACATCGCTCTTTTGTCGCACCAACCCCTCAAGAACAACGAAGACTCCGATGTGCTTAGAACGAATATCACGGATCATGAGCTTGTGGCTTGGAGGAAGGTCCTTAAAGCGAACCTTGAAGCCCTTCTTGTCCCCGACAAGCTCGAGGCGCTCGACCGCGAGTTCTGCAGCGCGAATGGTTTCCTCAGGATTCTCCAAGACCTGCTCTGCTAGCTCAGGAGAAAACGCGCTCAATTCGCTGAACGAGACGACGACGAATTTCTCCCCTTCACGCAGCTGCCGTGCTAATTCTTCAAGCAAATGTGTCTCGAAGAACTCTTTGAAGCGCTCAATTTGGCGCTGCACATCCATTTGTGACTCTTGCACCATCCTCGTCAAAAACCCCGTCTCCGGCAGCGAACAAGCAGGGGAGCGCACCGCCCATAAAAAATGTTTTGGAAGACGCACGAAAAAACAACAACTTCATTTCAATATAGAAATTAATTTTCCTTTCTTAGAAACGCAACAATACCCCATCGGCAGTCAGAATGAAAAAGATGGGAAAAGAAAAAACAAGCGTTATCCAGACTTATTTCTTCATAACTTTCTTCAAGTTCGCCACACACAAGTCAAGCGCCTCGTGCACTTGTTCTTCGCTCTTCGTGCCGGTACACACTACCTTGCCGTTGCTAAAGAGCAAGAACGTCGCATTCGCCTCCATGAGCTTGTAGACAAGCCCAGGGAACTGCTCTGGCTCGTACTCGGTGTTCTCGAGCTTCATCGCGAGCGTGTTCAAATTTAAATCCATGCCGATGTTTCCACTCGCGACGATGTTCTGAATAGTTATCTCGGGCTTGACCTTTATCGTGATGTCGATCTTCTTGAGTGACTCAATAATGTTCTTAATGGCACGATCAACTTCTTCAAGCGTTCTTGCTCCCGTACAGACTACCTTTCCGGAACTAAAAATGAGCGCGCTGGTCTTCGGCTCCTTAATCCTGATAACGAGCCCGGGGAATTGTTCCGGGTTGTATTCTGTGTTTGAAAGCACCGCTGCCATCTTCTCCAGCGGTATATCGTGCTCGAAACTCGTCGAAACAACGATATTCACTACCTGCACGTCATGCTTTTTCGTTGCCATTCGTTCTCCTCCAACCCCTCTCGTTTTTTTTGGAAAGATTCTACCCCATTTAAGAGGAAATCGCTTCCCCTTTATAAACCTTTATTTAAATTTTTTAAATACCTTCCCTGCTCTCGCCCACCAAAAAATTTTCAATATAGAAAAAAACAAGGGCGGGGGCGAGGCACGCCGAACCCTTCACCACGCCACGGCAAAGAGCGCCCGACCCCTTGCGCTTCCACACCGGCTACTAGCTACGAGCACGAAAAAAACACCAACACAACCTGTACAGACTACTTACTCAGACCCCTCGCTACGCTATGGAGGGGGATGAGAAGGAACCGACAAATCACCATCCCCCTTCTCATCCCCCTGCGCGTTCCCCGCCTGCTTCTCAGAACCCTTGCCGCCCTCTCCAACACTCTTCAACTCAGCCACGGCCCGAACCTTCAAATTCTCCTCAAGCTGTTCATGCGCCAAATGAATAACATCCTCATGCCACCCCTCGCCACGCAAGCGCGCATCAACCTCGTCGCGTGAGAGCCCCTCCTCCTGCAACGCGTGAATTCTTGCAGCCAACGAATGCAAAGAACGCAACTGTGCCTCGCGCACCGCTTCCCCCGGACGTCGTTTCGCCCAACCCGTACTAGCCGGCCGATGCCGAACGACAAACACGCCACTCACAACAACAAGCCCGACCACCAACACGGCAAGCAACACCCCTGTCCATGACAACGAAGAAAACCAACCACTAACACTGCCTGAAAAACCACCGCGCTCGCCCCTAGCCACCTCCTCTTCTTCAACGCCTTCTCCCCCGTCACCACCAGACCTCCCCGACAACACTCCTCCGTTACTCGCCCCTTCTGCCCTGCCCAAACCCTCGTCACCACCGGAACCTTTACCGGAACGCAAGGCTAACAACTCATCAAACGACACAGCAGACTCGCCACTCTCAACAGAACCACCCCCTTCACTCCTGTTTTGTTCAGACTCGCCACCCGTCCCCCCCTGACACAAGCGAACCACCACCGGCTGATTGCTCGTCGAACCACAACTCTTCACATCCGTGCATGTCCTCCTCTGCAACGCCCCATCACACGGGCCCCACTCCCCACACACCCACTCAGGAACACAGGACGAGTCGGGCAGAATATCTTCTTCATCATCGGCCTCCCCGCCACCATCCTGAAAATACGGATGATCCGCCACGAGGCACGCCTCAAGAGGCGGATAACACCTCCTGCTTGGATGACAACCACACACCGTGCACTTCAACACCAGCTCACCATGCAAACAAAGTTCGAAATCCTCGTTGCACTCCCCCTCTTTCGTCCCGTCAACGCATTCTGGACACACACTATCAACACCATCACAATCCTGATCAACGCCGTCCCCGCACACTTCATCACTACCAGGGAACACGGACGCGTCACCATCATCACAATCTGTCGGGACAGGGCATTCAGGACCTGCCTCGTAAAAACCATCCCCATCATCGTCATCACAATACGAAGGAACCTCACCACAGGCAACACTCCTACAAGCGCCATCACAACAAAACGACGAACACGCTTCCCGAACTTCAACGCTGTCAGAAAAAGAACACGTCCCGTTCAACGAACCATTGCCACTCACGTTCCCCCCAGCAGGAACATCACAAAAATAATCACGAAACGTCTCAACAACAGTCAAACCATCACACGACCTATCGCCTAACCACGCGTCAACCGGGCAATCGCTATCACTCACACAACTACCACCAGACTGGCCCAGCACAGCGACAGGGAGCCCGCACACGCTAACAAAGAACACAAACACGACGAACGCGCCAACACTACCATACGCACGAGCGCGACAGCCACGAGGAACACTCACCATACGTGCTTCTCCAACGTCAAGGATTTAAAAACTTTTACCAATCACAACAGCATCAAACCCTGCCAGCCCCGAGACCGGGACTCACAAGCAAACCACGTATTCCCGCACGACCCCGCAACCAACCAAAACAACAACCTTTTTAAACAACCTGTTGCTTGAGCCCTGCTGCATGAATACTCCGCGTCCATCCATGAGCACCACAACACACGACAGCCCCCGCAAAAACGTCAACAAAGCTCTTCCATCAACACCTACCACGAAACCCGCCTCGCAACTGCTTCTTCTCATCATAACAACCATCATCATAACAACGCTCGCAACACCGCCTTTACATGCCATTGAAGAACTACCAACAGACCTCGGATTCTACCCCCACTTCCTCAAAGAAGGAACCGACCTGGACGTCACCATCGTAGTCGGAGAACAAGCAACCTCCCTTGACGTCCTCGCCGCCAGCGAAATCGCCGTCGGACTGCAACAAGCAGCCCCATCAAGCACCCTCAAACGAACACAACTCGACACCGCATTCAATTCTGTCGAAGGCAAACGCATCATTAGCATTGGCAACTCCTGCGAAAACTACGTCACCGCCCTCATCACAGGAACATCCAAGTGCGAAGCATACTTCCCTGAAGGCAAGGGCATCATAGAACTCCACGAACTTCCCAAAGGAGGGATAGGCATAGTCGTAGGCGGCATGGCACCAGAAGACACGTACAAGGCAGCAGTTGTACTCCGACAAGCCCAACAATACGACCTCATCGGCGATGCATACGAAGTCACAGGAAATCCTCCACGATACACCGTCACGCCAAGAAGCATACCTCGTCTAGCAGAAGAAGACAAAATTCTCAAACGACCCGAACCAAGAGAACAAAACAACACCGAAGACACAACGAAAAAAACACCAGAACAAGAAGAACACATCCAAAAAAACACCTCAACCATACCGACCGAGGCACGACCCAACCAAACACAACAACCAAACACAAACGTACAGCAAGAAAAACAAATAAACCCGCCCGGCACAGCAACGACGCAAGAGGTCACGAGCACAACTCACGCAAAGAACTTGCTCATTGGTCTCGCAGCAGGCATCATCGTACTCATCTTCCTCCTCGTCATCATTCAAGCCACCATCAAAAGCAGAAAAAAGAAAGAAACACTTCCAACAAGCACGCCCGGCACCGTGCCAGACACGCCGCCAAGCGCCAAAACCAACGGGTACACCAAGCGCATCACCACACCCGCAAACGCCCCCCCAACACCCAAACCACAAGAACAACAAACACCGCCCGAACCACAAGAGCCGCCAACACCCCCACAACAATAACGCCGCAAGAAGCTACCGCTCCATACCTTCCAGCATCAAACCAGCGCCAACAAACAACCCCTTCATTCTCCAACCTGCGACGCTAGTTTCCTTTACGAGTTGCTTCTTGGATGATCAAAAAAATGAACGAAAAACCGCTCACTTAAAAAACACATAACGACTTCCCCACCCCACCATCATGACGAATCAACCAACACGCGCGTGGGACCTTCTCAAGCCGAACAAAAACGAACAAGCGCTCCTCGACGAAGCAACAAAGCTCGGCTTCAAGAACGTCGGCTTTCTCTACACTACCCTGCACGACCTACGAGCAGCGCAAGCACGCACAAACGTACCAGCAACACAACAACGAACCCGCCCGCCCAACACGGTGCAACGCATCCTCCTCACGGAAAAAACAAACCCGCCACGTATCCCCGGCGTTGAGCTCCTCGCCCCGACAACACGCCACGCAGCAGAACACCCTGCCATCCACTACCTCTACCGAGCCGAAATTCACCCTGCTAAAGACAAAACACACCACCCAACAACACACCTCAACCAAGTCATAGCAACCATTCTCAAAGAAAAAAACAAGCACTACCTCTTCGACTGGTCACTCATACTTCAAGAACACGACCCACACCGCCGAGCTACCATCCTCGGACGCATGCTCCACAACGCCAAACTCCTCAAAAAATACCGCGTCAAAACAAGCATAATCACCCTCGCAGACCTCCCTCAAAAACTTCTTACACCAAGGGATTTGAAAGCAATCCAACACCTCCTCGGCCTCGATTGAACAAGAAACCAACAAGCAAAGACCTCAATCGCGTTTCATGAACACAAACACATAGAAACGTTTTTAAACCTTGTCGTGCAAGAAACCAACCATGGCTTTGGAGAGGGCGCGGCGCGCTTCAACCACTATTCTTCTTCTGCTCATCATAGCACTCACCCTCGCCACAACGCCACCCTCTAGCAAAGCACAAACAAACGACATCACCACCTGCTGGAACCCGCCACCCCAATACCAAGCAAACCCTTGTGCACAAGACGTCTGCAGGGAAAACAACGTCAACATCTGCGTCGCCCAAACAACCTGCACCACCAAACACAAAAAAGGATACACGTGCACGCTCACCTTCCACCAAGAAGACGGCTCCTACTCGCTCACTTGTGACGGCGGTGAAGACCACGGAGAATGGAGAGGAACAGACAACCACCTCACCACAGACGTGAATCACCGCTGGTGGTACCAAGGCAAACAAATCGGGCGCGGCGCAGAAGTACGAAAGATCAACTCAGACCCGTCATTTCCCGTCTACAAACTCATCAGCAAAGGAAGAGAACACAACAACAAAGAGCCATACTGGAGCGAAAAATCCTGCACGGTAGGCGCCAACCCCTCAGGCGTGCAATGCGAATCCTGGAAGAGCAACATCATCTGCCAAACAGAAGAAACCAACTGCAACGACGCATTCGACAACGACGCTGACGGAGACATCGACTTCTTCGACCAAGACTGCCAACGCTTCACCTGCTGCAACGGCGACGACCCGCAAACGTGCACAAACTTCAACTACGACGCACTCGCTGCCTCCAACAACCCCTCAGCAACGGGTGCGATGGACGGCTGCTGCGGCGACGACCTCGCAGACCTCGGCTACATAACCTCTGACAACCGCTTCTTCTGCGGTTTCACCGACCCGGCTCAGCCAGACTTTGAAAACATCCAATGGTGGGACGCGACCGCCCAAACAAAAGCCGCACCGTTCATCATCAACTTCCTCAGCGACTACAACATCATCAGCAACGGCGAAGAATGGTTCGTTGCAACAACAGACAAGAACCAAGTCATAACCATAGAACCCTGCACGCTCTACCGATGGGGCTTTGACACCCTCCTCTTTGAAGGAGGCGGCGTCCCGAACGAATGCCTCCACGTCTTCGACCTCAACAACGACGGCAAAATCAATCAAGCAGACAAAACCCTTCTCGAAACAGCAACAGGCGCCGTACCAGGAAGCGACAGGTGGAACCGCGCATGGGACTTTGACAAAAACGGCATCATCAACGGAGAAGACATACAAATGATGCGAGAAACCATTGCCGACGTCGCACTCCAAGGCATCACTACCATCCCCCCAGCGCCAACCATCACGCTCAACGCAAAACCCATTCCTGAACTCACCACCTTCCCCCTCCCAGCAACAAACCTAGCAGACGTGGGGCGCGTCTGCCCCGGAACCCTTCGAAAAACGTACACGCCAGGCCACCGAGAAGAAGAATGCGAACCCCTCCCCTCAAGCCTCGACCACAATGAAGCATGCGGCCCGAACATTTGCGACTACTACTTCCTCCAAGCATACGAGGCAGAAACCGGCCAAGACGTCTACCACGGAGAACCCTTCGACCCCGCAACAGGATGCCTCAAAGAATGCCTCGACCCACAAACAACACAAACAGTAACAACCATCCCCAAAGAACACTGTAGAGACGAAGCACTCCAGGACTGCCTCGGAACAAGCTGGACAGGGAACCCAAACAAGTACTGCTCAGAACAAGGAAGCGCCACCCTCTGTCAACAAGGAGAAATCTGCATCGGCGGAACCATCATCGCCTCCCAAGACCCGGAACCCTGCTGCTACCAAGGAACCTGCCAAGAACCCGACACAGAACTCACCTGCGCAGCTCAAGGAGGCACCATTTGCGGAGCCGACGAAACCTGCACCGGCGACCTCTTCGACGCCAAAGAAGGCCCGCAAACGTGCTGCAGCGACGAATGCGTCCTCAACCCAACCTACACCCCAAACGAAGCAAACACCATCAACAACTCCTACCTCAGCTACCTCTACCGAGGCCAAAACGTCATAGCAGAATGCTGCGGGTCGGCAGCATGCCTCAACGCAGGACTCATTCCCGTCCCCGGAGCCGCCCTCGAAAACCAAGAAAAATACGTATTCGGCCTCGGCACCACCCTGCAAACCCTTTACAGCTTCGACTACCGCGACGCTGTCAGCGACCGCATCATTGACAACGTCCGCGTCACGAAAAACATCGACCCCGGACAAGTCTTCGTTGTCGCAGGCTTCCTCCCTGAACAAATGAAGTGGAAAAACTTTGACTTCCTCGAATTTGACATCGCCTACAAAGCACCAGTCGCCTCCCTGCTCCTCATGAACGATCAAGGAGACATCATCCTTGAAACACCCCTCGCTCCACACCTCACCAACGGCAACGACCCGAACCGCTGGCACCACGCACAAATCCCCCTCCCTCCCAGCGTCACTGAACTCAACAACGTTCAAGCATTGCTCATCACCAACGGCGACGAGCCGAACACCATCTCCTTCGACAACATCTACCTACGAAATCTTCAGGGAGACCCGTACTACAGCTCAGTCAACAAATGGTGCGCCGGCGAGTTCAGAACGTGGATTGACGACTTCGACCCACCACCAAACACACCCATCACTGCAGCAACCATGAACGAATGGGGCCCGTACCGTTTCGTTTGCGACTCCCAACTCAGTTACGGCTGGACGGGCACGCAATGCTGCGGCGATGACACGACCTTTGCACAAGACGGAAAACGAAACTACGGCGAATTCTACCCCGACACGAGAGGCGCCTGCTACAACGGATCATTCATCCCACGAAAAGCGATTGTAGGCGACGTCCTCCACGACCAATCCCTTCGCGACCTCCTCTTCTTCGACGGAGCATTCTACCAATGCAAAGACGCAACCACATACGATAGCATAACAACGTCAACAGACGGCAACCCCGGCACGCAACCACTCGCCATAACCAAAACAGACGCGTTCACCACGTTCGGAAACTTCTACTGCGCCGCTTCAGGAGAATGGCTCGACCTCACCAAGTCAGACCGCACACGCATTGTCGCCTCAAAACTCCTCGAACTCGTCAAGGACAAGTCTAAAGACTACACCCTCGCGTGCGACGACGCAACCCTCCTCAGCAACAACTACCTCGACACCAACAGACAAGAACGAGGAGACCTCTGCCTCCTCACTTACGACGGCCAAACCATCCTCGGCGCACCAGTCAACAGCATCCACGCATTCCTCCAAAACATCAACGCCTACGCACCATTCCTCAACCAAGAGAACATATCCCCCTCCCTCTGCGATGCAGTAACCAACCCAGATCCTGACACGTTCTTCGAAAAATGCCAAGAACACCCCAACTTCCACGCCTACTACAACAGCAAATTCAAAATCCTCCTCTTCAGCCTCGAATCCATAGACGATCTCGAACCACAAGGCTTCCTCGAAAGCGCGGTCACAGCGTTTCTCAACTTCTTCGCCAACCTCTTCGGAAACGACAACGACCAAGCAAGCCTTCCCGCCACCTTATCTTCCTTTGACAGACTCTACGTTACCAAGCAAGGAAACCACTTCGTACAAGGCATTGCAAACCTTGAAAACGGCGAAGAGCACTACACAATCCACTACATGAACTTCACCTCACACCTCAACACCACGTTCTCAAATGTTCTGAAGCCAGAAGAAAACACCAAATACAGCATAGGACACAACAACAAACAAGTCATCATGCTCAGCGAACCCACCCTCCCTAGCGCGTGGAGCTACCTCACAACCAGCCTCCGCATCAAACCAGTTCCGGGAACACCCGTCACTGACATTTGCGGCAACGGCATCATTGGCTATGACGAAGCCTGCGAGCCCTCCCTTCCCCTCAATGAAACCTGCCAAGAAAAAGGATACCTCGAAGGAAGCACCACGTGCAACCCCGCAACGTGCCAAGTCGACCAAACAACCTGCACGTGCCTGGACGCGGACGGCGACGGCTTTGGCAACGACCAAACAGGATGCACGACAACACCCACTGAACCTACGGCATGCGACAGCAACCCAGCAGTACACAAACAATTCATTGAATTCTGCAACGGCGTTGATGACGACTGCGACGGCGCCGTCGACGAAGGAAGCGTCTGCGCAGACTGCACCATCCGAACAACCTGCAACGCCGGCGAAACAGCAATACTCGGCGTGACGAACACCACCGGCGCACTGGCAACACTCATAGACCAAACAAGCCAAAACCCCACGCCCTACCTTCTTTGCTGCGAAGGCGACGTCGCGCCACTCTGCACAGGAGACGCCACGTCATCACCCTTTGCAGAATTGCAATCCCCCACCGACTCAACAATAGCAGAACCAACTCAGAATCAACCCAACCAAGCATGTATAGCGTCAACAACAGGCCTGGACACGACCTGCACGTTCGTCACAGGCGAGTGCAATACTTTTGAACGATGCATCGCCAAAGCATCCTCGACGAACAATGCACAACTCCAAGACTGCTCGCTCACCACCTACCCCTACAGCATCTGCTGCGCACAATACGACCAAGCAGCGTGTGTTGACGAAGACAATGACGGGACGACAACTTGCGCGAGGGATTGCGACGATGCCGACCCTGCTATTCACCCCGGCGCTGCTGAACAATGCAACGGCGTTGATGACGACTGCGACGGCGCCGTCGACGAAACCTACGACAACGACCTCGACGGTTACCCGCGCAACGACCCAGCCTGCGAACCAACCTATACCACGTTTGACTGCAACGACGACGACTACGCCGTGAACCCCAGCGTCCTCGAACGGTGCGCCGACAACATCGACAACGACTGTGACGGCGCCGTCGACGAAGACTGCGCCCAAACATGCACTGACAACGATCAGGACGGTTACGGCAACCCCGGCAGCGCCTCCTGCACCACAGGAGCAACCAAGGATTGCGACGATGCCGACCCTGCTATTCACCCCGGCGCTGCTGAACAGTGCAACGGCGTTGATGACGACTGCGACGGCGCCGTTGACAACTCCCCCCTCTGCAAAGAAATAGGCGACTGCCCGCCAGGAGTCCCCCTCTACAAATGTGACGCGCTCCAAAAACCCTACGAACCATGAGATCTGAAGCTCACAAGCCAACAAGCTCGCACCTCAACACCACAACCAAAAAACAAGAACGAAGAAAACCATGAGACAACCATTCTACGCAGGCGTCCTCTACCCAAAAACAGAAAACGCGCTCCGAAGAGCCATCGAAGAGGCATACGAACATGAAAAAGGCCCCGGTGCACTCCCCACCGAAGCACGAAGCGAACCCGTCAAAGGCATCCTCGCCCCACACAGCGCCATCACGCTCTCAGGACCCTGCACCGCTTGGTCGTACAAAGCCCTTGCAGAATCTCCCCCGGCAGACGTCTACATCATTGCAGCCTACAACCTCGGCCAAAACGCCTCCGGCGCCGGCATGCGAACCTACTCCATGCCCTTCGGAGAAATCCGCGTCGACCAAAAACTCTGTCAAGCACTCACCGCAAAAAAACACATACGCTTCGCGGACAACTTCCACGAACACGACCACGCCATAGAAGTCCAACTACCCTGGCTTCAACACGCAATCAAGCCCAACGTCAAAATACTCCCCCTCCTCCTCGCAGACGATGTCGACCTCAAAGAACTCGCCGTTGACCTTAAAGAAACCCTCCTCGACCAAGGAAAAAAAGCCAAGCTCATCCTCAGCGCAGAATTCACCCATCACGGCCCAGCATACACCTTCCTCCCCTTCGACCCTCCCGTCAACAAACACGTCTACGAATACGACGCCAAAGCCCTCAGCCACCTCACCAACCTCGACCTCCAAGGCTTCCTCGACTTCTGCGCCAGCGGGCCCTGCAGCATTGACGCCGTCAAACCCCTCGAATTCGCATTCCACTTTCTCAAACCAAACAAAATCCTCGTCGAACAATACTACACCAGCGCCGATGTAACCGGCGACGAAAAAAATATAGCCGCTTACGCAAGCATCCTCTTTCTTTAGCGCCCCACACAAGAACACGTTAAGCAAAAACCCCCGTTCCATCAACACCTACGCTACTAGCAACCCGCCATCAACAAAGAACACACAAAAAACAAACAAATCAAGTTCAACCACCAAAGACTTTAAATAAAGCAAAACCAGCAAAAAAACAACACCAACAACGAAGGGGAGGAGAGGTGACGTTGCCAAAACCCAATCAAAGAAGACGAACAACGAAACAAGCACAAATAACGATCTTCATCATTCTGGGAATGATCATCCTCGTCTTCGTCGGCCTCGCCCTTTACGTCCGATCAGCATACATCAACCGAGCACTCGCCAACCAAGCGAGCAAGATAGCCCAAGAATTCTCAGAAAACCGCAACGTCATAAACTACATCGACGGCTGCATCCAAACCCTTGCCGAAACAGCCATCCTCACCCTCGCCTCACAAGGAGGCGTCATCTACCAAGACCAAGGAGGAACCACGCCCTTCCACAGAGAAGAACTCGGCCAATCATACCTTAAAATCCCCTACCAAGATACCATCTTCAACGTCACGTACGGCCTCAAACAAAATGACGGAATCAGGCCTCTCACCTTCCCCCCCGCCTACCCTCCACCACAATACCCTGCCCCAAACAAAACCATTCAAGCCATGACCGCCCAATTCATGCATACGGCGAACTTTGACCTCTACGACGGCTACTTCGGCGATGTCACGCTCCCCAAGCTCTGCTCGCGCAACGGACCAAACCGCTTCGGCGGAGCAGGAACCACGCCAACCACGTACCAAACCTGTGCTTGGTTCGCCTACAACCAACCCTTCGACACGACCCAGTACACCATTCAAGACGAACTCGCCACCTACCTCGAACAAAACCTCCCCTTCTGCGCCAACCTCGCCCCTTTCGTAGAACGCTACGGCACCAACCTCACCGTCACAGGACCCCCCACGGCGAACGTAACATTCACGAAAGAAGGAATAACCATCGACGTCAACTATCCACTCACTATCACGTTCCCCAGAAAAGAAATACAAGAACTCGCAACATTCAAACGAGCATATCCTTTCCGCATCAAAGCACTCTACGAAGCAGCCGCGACCCTCCTCAAACTCGAAGCAAAAAACGCAACGTTCAACATCGACACCGACGCGACACAACACCTCCCACCAGGCATTGAAGCCTACCGCTTGCGAAACCCCTGCAAAGAAGCAGGCTTTTGCAGAACCCGACAAGACGGGGCGTATGATGACGCACTCGTCGTCATCGACAAACGAACAACTATTCGCGGCCAACATCCTTTCTTTCTCGCCGCAATAGAAAACCGCCCGCCAGTGCTTGACTGGATCCACACCACCGGCGACGCGCCCTACGACCTCACTTCCGTCGCTGGCGACGTCCTCACCCTTACACCCAACGCAATAGACCCGGACGACGAACCAGTCAACATCACCTACGCAGGGTGGGGCCAAGACTACACCGATCGCTTCACCTGCCCCTTCCCCGTCACCATGAACAACGTCAAAACCTGCACAACCAAAGCAGGACCGCCCCTCCACACGTGGATGAACTCAACACCCTACCTGACAAATCACAAAGACGCGAGCATTCCAACGCAAGAAGAAGATCTCGGGTGGCACGTCGTGACCATCAACGTCACCGACGAAGCGAGAACAAGCGACTGGCAAGACGTCACCATTCTCGTCTTCCCCCTCCCCGAAGCCAAACCAAGAGGATACAACGACCAACCAGACACCGACCAAACACTCCTCTCTCTCGAAAACCCCTACTGCTTCGACGCAACCCAGTCAACAACAGGCCTCACCTCCCAAGGCGAAATAACAGCGTACAACTGGACCATTGCAGGAAGCACCTACACCGACCCCGTCGTTTGCTTCGGACAAACATCCATTTCGGACATCAAAGACGAAATGAGCCTGTTCGCACCATCAGGCAGGACAGACTACGCAACGCTAGTCGTGTCCGGAGGAGGATTCCAATCACCTCCCGCCACGCTCTCGTACAAAGTAGTCGACTGCCTCTCACACGCAGGAATAGGAAGCCCCTACCCCTACAACTACACCAACGGATTTGAAGCACCCACTCTTTGCTGCATCAACAACACCTACGCGCCACCAACAACACCCTGCTACGCAGCCCAAACGTACGGCCCCTACTGGCAACTCACCCCACCCCTCAGCACTTACGGCAACCAACCAGAGCCGCCCCCGACGATCACCCAACCACCCGCCCCCTCGTGGGAAGAAGCCAACGATGTCTTCACCCAGGCCGCAACCCGCTATTGCTCAGGAGACCGAGGCAACACCTGCACAGGAGACATAACCCTCACCGTCCAACCAATAACTGCGTGCCCCGACCTCACCTCTCAAGGACAAACCGAGCGCTGTACCGGGCCATCCCCAAACACGAGACCTGCAGAGGACGCCCAACCCGCACCAGCGTGCATTTCCTACGAGCCGGGCGACAGCTTCGAGTACCACTACGGCTTCCCTGATGCAAGAGGCGCGCCTGCAGACGGCGTGTGCAACGAGAACTGGGCTTGCTCGAGCCCAACAGAATACAACAAACCATTCGCTCCCGCACCGTTTCGATGCCAAGCGCTGTGCGGCGACGGATTCTGCAAAACCCCCAAGCTCGACACGTGTTACTGCGACCCGTCGTGCGGCGCGGAATGCACCACGCCAAACGACGTATCTTGGGAAGGAACCACCTGCTCTTTTAGCTGCGACACGAGCACGACGTGCGGCTACACCCAAACCTGCCAGACACCCTGCCCTGCAGGCCAGCCCTTCTGCCTCGCGCAAGACACCTGCTATTACAACGTAGCCTGCACAGCCCCCTTCACCTTCCAAGACCCTGCCTGCAAACAACAAGAAGGAGACTACTGCCCTCCAGCAGGCACCCTCCAAGGAAACACATGCTATTACGGCGCCAGATCCTGCACACAAAACGGCGGCTGCACCCTCACGAAAGACACCTGCCCCGCCCCAGGAACAAGAATCGGCGCAACCTGCTATTACGGCGCGAGGTCCTGCCACCCCGCAACCGGCTGCTCAATCCAATCCTCACCAAGTCCTTGCGACCCAGGCCAGAGAGCAACCTGCACCCCGACAGGGTGGGTCTGCACATAAAAACACACACAGACCACGCAACGCCGTACACGGAAACAAAAACCTGCACGCGGCGCGAAACAACACAACAACACAACAACAACGAACAAAAAAGAACTCACAAAAAAGCCGTTCCGCCTTCACACTTCTTCAAAACCCTTCGCAACAAGATACATCTCCTTACTCTCCTTCCGCGAAGCCTCCGGCTTTGTTGTTTTCACAAAAGAAAACACGCGCCGAACCTCACCAACAAAACTCTCAAACTCACGCCCCTGAAAAACTTTGCACACGAACGAACCCCCCCTCTTTAGCTTCTGCTTTGCAATGAACAAAGCACGCTCGGCCAAGACAAACGAACGAAACTGGTCTTGATCACGAACACCCGTCGTAGCAGGAGCAGCATCAGACAACACGACATCCGCAACAGGAAGCTGCGCCACAACCGCATCATCAAAAAAATCCCCCTTCACAAAACGACAACCTTCAATCGGCTCAACCGGCTTCATATCAACGCCAACCACGCTGCCAAAACGAGAAGCGACACTACTCCACCCGCCGGGGAACGCCCCCAAATCAATAATGACATCATTATTCTTCAAAACACCATATTTTTTCTGGATAGACAAGAGCTTGAACGCAGACCTCGCACGCAAGCCCTCCCTTCTCGCTCGCCGACCAAACACGTCAAAACCCGTCACGCTCCCGCCTCCAGACAGCACAGTCCCCGAACAAGCCTTGAAAAACCTTGTAACACGGCAATACGCGAACAAAGTTGCTGCACGAACACACAAATACGCATCTGCACACCCTCTTGCACACCCCTTTTCAACACAGCACGTATTTATACTTAACTTTTCCTCGAGAAAACCACGAAACATTTATAAACCGCACAGGCAGAGAAAGAACCGTGAGAGGGGCAACGAGACGCGGCGCTGAAACAACCAGCGAGACAGCCACAAAAGCACAACTCATCGTACTCATCGCCACAGCACTCTTTCTTACAGCGGCGGCGCTTCCCATCACAGCACAAGCCCAAGACCAGCCCCCCACCACGCAA
Source organism: Candidatus Woesearchaeota archaeon (assembly GCA_003694805.1). Taxonomy (NCBI): domain Archaea; kingdom Nanobdellati; phylum Candidatus Woesearchaeota; species Candidatus Woesearchaeota archaeon. Next base: position 19,538 of record RFJU01000072.1, read on the forward strand.
GACGCCATTGGTTGCTGCAGAAATGATGAAGGCGTAGGAAGCCTCGGCAAGTACTGCGTCGGCCTTGACGTCATCCAAAACGATACCAGCCTCTGCCAAGACGGCGGATACTTGCCAGACCAAGACTGCACGCAAGTCCCCGCATGCGAAGAGGGCTGCTGCTGCGGACCAACGTTGAGCAAGCCAGGAAGCCTCGGGCACTGCACATTCCTCAACGAAACGCTCGAAACAGATCAAGGCCTCATCGCCTTTGCACCAGGAGCAAATCAGGACTGTGTTGCTGTCTGCGAAGCCCTCCAACTCAGCACTAACACAACCAACGAAACAACAGGGAACGAAACCCAAACTGAAGAAACCTTCTACATTGCAGGAACAGTCACGGACCAACACACCGCAACCCCCATCCAAGGCGCAAACGTCTACGCCAGAACACCATCCAGCCCTTACCACGCCGTCACCGACGAACAAGGAAACTACATCATCACCGGCGTCCCTGCAGACCCCCTACAACTCAAAGTCTACGCAGATCACGACCAGTGCTCTCCTGACTCAACACTCCTCCAACCCTTTCTCGAAAACCACGATGATGTCGACTTCTCCCTCGACTGCACTGCACAAAACTGTCTCCACGCCATCCCAGAAATCGTGCGCCTCGCAGCAGTCCCCAACGAGCCTAAAAACATCATCCAATGGGAATTCCAAAACACGTGCCGGGACCTCCAAGGATTCGTCCTTCTCAGCTGTGATGAAACATGGACGGGCTGCGACGGCTACCCCCTCCCGCCCGAGACGTCAAGCTTCACCGACCCGCCAAGCTTCGCACCGCAACTTCCAAACGAGACGCGCTGCTACCAAGTCATCGCCCAATTCTTCGACGGAACAACAACCCAAACAGACCAGATACAAACCAACTGCATAGCACCCCCTGATCCTCAATGCATAAAACCCCACACGCCAGACTTTTGCGAAAACAACACACGAAAAACCTGCGATGAAAACAACAACGTCGTCACCATCCAAACTTGCGCCAGCACGGAAGTATGCACATACAAAACACCCACGAAGAGCAACCAAGACCACACAACCTGCGAGCCTCAAGCTCCTTGCGACCAATGCAACGGCCCCTTCGGCCTCTTCGCACACGTCCTTCAAAAACTGGGCATTGGCATACCGTACCAATCCCTCCTCAATTGGCCATGCCAAAACCTCGAACGCGTCTGCTACTCAGACGTTACGCCAACACCACAAGACGCCTATCGCTCCTGTGCAGATGTTACCACCTGCTACGACTACACCAGCTACGCCACCTGCTCCGCAGACCCCTGCCAGAAATTCAATAGCTCAGGACTCAACGGCTGCGTCTGGAAGCGACCAACCCCTGGCTTTGCAGAAGTAGGAAAAGGAGTCTGCGTCCCAAAAGACGCGGCACTGCAACAATGCGAACGGTGCAACGACATCTTCGGCTCCTGCAACAAAAACCTCTGCGAACAACTCGGCGAGTGCTACTACGACGAACTCCCAAACAACCTCAGAACCGAAACAGGATTCACACCAACATGCAGGAACCGCAGAGAGATGGCCTGCAGGTACTACGACACCAAAGAAGACTGTATTGGCCCGTCAGGGTCTGAATCCAGCATAACCGTCAACATCACCTTCAACAACCAAGGAGAAGCAATCGGAGGAGACCACGCCATCCTCACCCGCAGCAACGACCTCTTCGCAAGAACAGGACACCAAGAAGGCTTCGGACACTGCGAATGGATAAGTGGCTATGGCGACTTCTGCATCAAGAACAGCGACGGACACACGCAAGGATTCCCCCGCGACGACTGCGTCGAAGCAGGATTCGCCTCCACACCGCTCTACCCCGACTGCCTCCGCGACACGCAACCGCCCACCACGACCATTCTTCTCAAGCAAGGAGAGCCCTACGGCCTAGACGAACTTACCGCCATCCCCTATTACGTCAGCGACAACCTCTACAGCGCGGACTACATCACTACCTACGCGTGCCTCGTACCCGCAGGGGAAACGTGCCATCCCAACAACCGCGTCCAACACCCAACAGACCTCCTCCCCCTCCTCCTTGACGCCTTCAACCTCGACGCAGGAGCGTCAGGCACGTACACGATATGGTACTACTCAAAAGACCCCAGCGGCAACTACGAACAACCGCGCTCAGCAAACATAGACATTCAAAACACAACAAAGCCCTACATCACCAACGTCACAATAACCTAACACGACCAAGACGCATCAAACAAAAGTGCAGTCAACCATGCATACACGAAAAACTCGCGAAGAAACAAAAGACGGCCGAGCACGCCATCGCGAAGCTCCCGACCGCCTCCCAAAAACCCTCCCGAGCACGAGCCACGCTTTGCCACGACTCGTTACAGCACTACTCCTCCTCACCATCCTCTTCAGCAACGTCCCCGTCACCTTTGCAGACATCCCCTCCCCCGTCAAAAACCCTCGACCAACCATTGAAATAACATTCAACGAAGAAGTCATCATTGACGCGTACTGGCTTGAAAAAACCAACGACCCCTCAAAAAGATTCAGCGTAGAACAAATAACGCCCGACCCGGCCAAGACGTTCCTCTTCCAAGTAACAGAAGACCTCCCAACAGGAACGTACACGTTCTACGTCCAAGCAAGCAACGAACACGCGACAAGCCTAGAAACAATCACGTTCACGGTGGAATCGCCCATCCCTGAAGGATTTCGCATCTGGGTCGACCAACCGCCCCTCGGCGTCTCACCAACCACCCCCTACGATGTCACCATAAAAACCACAGAACCCGCGTCCTGCCGGTTCTCCACCAACTACGACCCGCGAAAAGACGGCCACGTCTTCGAAACAGGATTTCACGAATTCTTCAACGAAGGAACCGCCATAACCACGACGCACACGCTCACAGGACAAACAATCAACAGAACAATCTTCATAGCATGCAAAGACCAAGAAGACAACGTCCACTACGAAGACATCTACCTCGGCTACGACCTCCAACCCCCCCTCCTCGTAACGGATGCAGAACCCAACCCCGTCACGAACACCGCGCAACCACAAACCCGCCTCAGCGTCAAGACACCGAACGACCCGACCGTCTGCACCTACAACGACAAACAATTCCCCAACAACAACCCACAAGTATTTGATGACTACCAAGAAGATCACGAAGTCCTCATCAACTACACCTACGAAGAACTCCTCGATGAAGACGGCGACGTTTTTGGAAGAAAAGAACGCACCTACACCATCACGTGCACCGACCTCGGAGGCAACACCGCGACACAGGACCAACTCGTCATCATTGACCTTGCCCAAGAACTCGCCATACAAAAAATATCCCCTCCAGACCTGAGCGGCATGCCAAACCCCGTCGAATTTACTGTCCAAACCCCCACCCAAGCAACGTGCGAACTCAAATATGCAGACCTCACAGAATTCCAACCCTTCCAAGTCTCAACAGGCACGACCTTCACCGAATACATGAACCTCGAAGACGGAACCCACACCGTCGATGTCCAATGCGACTCGTCAATTGGAAGCGCGAGCGAAACATTCACCTTCACCCTTGACAGAACCATCCCCTACAACAATGATACAAGCCAAGCAGAGTTCACCATTCAAGTGCAAGAGCCGCCTCTCGGCGTCTCACCAACCACGCCCTACACCGCCATCATTACAACAAATAAAGAAGCCCAATGCAGGTACAACGATGATGTAGACCCGAGAACATTCGGCGGCACGTTCCAAAACTACTTCACCCCCTTCGACGAAGGACTCAGCGCATACACAAAAACCCACACCATCACGGACAGAAACAAAAGCGGCGACGTCTACCTCGCTTGCAAAGAAGAAGACGGCACCGAACACTACGACGCAGTCTACCTCGGCTACGACCCTGACCCGCCAACACCCCAAACGAGAGCAGACCCCGACCCCGTCGTGGACACCTTCCAGAGAACAACCACACTCACCGTTACCACACCGAACGACCCGACCGTCTGCACCTACAACGGAAAAGGCTTTCCAGGCTACAACCCCTCACTCATCACCGCATACAAAGACACGCACATGACAACAATCGCCTACAGCCTCGAAGACCTCTACGACTCCCAAACCGGCAACGCCTTCGGTGAGAAACAATTCACTTACGACATCGTCTGCACGGACCGCGCAGGCTGGACAGGCACCGACCAATATACTGTGACTGTTGATCTCGCAGAAGACCTCGCCATAGAAAAACTCAGCCCGAAAACAGACATAGTCAAAACCCTCCCCGTCAACTTTACAATCGCAACTTCTGTCACAGCCAACTGCACCCTCACCTACGCAACCTACGACGAACCCAAACCCTTCATGCAAAGCAACAACAACATCTTCACAGAACTCATGAACCTCGGCGACGGCATCTACCAAGTAAACGTGCAATGTGCATCAATACAAGGCAACGCAAGCGCACACTACACCTTCAAAGTCGACACGACAGGATCAACGAATAGCGGATTTCGCATCTGGGTCGACCAACCGCCCCTCGGCGTCTCACCAACCAAACCCTTCGACGTACGCATCCTCACCAGTGAACCGGCAAACTGCAAATACCATGAACCCACCAACCCCCTCCTCCTTTCAGGACTCACTGACGAACAACTCTTCACCTACCACTACTGGTACTTCTTCAAAGAAAACACACAAGGACCAAGCTACACGCTCGAACACTCCATCGACGCCCAAGAAACCAGCAGACAACTCTACCTCGCCTGCCAAGACGAAAAAGGACAATACCATTTCGACGACGTGTACGTTGGATGGGATGACACGCCACCACTCATCACGGTTATAGCCAACCCGGACCCCGTCACAGACCTCGGCAGGCCTTCAACAACACTCAGCGTCACGACGGACGACAGAACAACCTGCACCATCAACGGATATCCCTTCAAAGACTCAGCAACGCCAACCGACGACCTAACAGACGCATACCAAACCACGCACGAAGAAACTATCACCTACGACCCTGCCACCTTTGCAGGAGACCCCTTCACGCCACGCACGTTTGACTACAATATCGTCTGCACCAACCTTGCAGGACTCTCAGCCACAGCCCCCATCACAGTAACCGTGGCCTTCACCCGCGACGTTACCATTACCAAACTAGCACCGGGCGATTACACCAACAAGCAAGGAATACCCTTCACCGTCGAACTCTCCGGGGACGGAACGTGCACCATCACAAAAATAGACGGGGAAGAAAAGCCAACCCCCCTCCTCTCAGAAGACGGACGCGTCTTCACCACCACCCTCACAGGCATGGAAGAAGGAAAGCACACGGTCGAAACCTGGTGCAGAACCCTCGCAGGAGAAGCGACGAAGACGTTCAGCTTCACCATAGACAGAACACCCCCCACCAAGCCAGACCTCACCGCCCACCCCTCCTGCAAACCTAACAGGGTGAGCGCAACCTTCACCGCCGAAGACGACAATAGCGTAGGCGCCTTCAACTACACACTCACAAAAGCAAGCGAGATCATCACGCCATGGACCAAAACCACCAAGAATGACGTCACCGTCCACACAGACACGGAACCCGGCGAACTCTACAAGTGGACCGTCCACGCCATTGATCTCGCCGGCAACTCCGGCCAAGACGAAACCGCATATTCTGAAGTCCTCAACGACAACGAGCCCCGGTGCGATTTCATAAAACCAACCCTGCGCCTCTCTTTCAATCAAACAAAAGACGGCGGCTACGTTGTCATCCTCTGTGAAGATGAAGGAAGCGGATGCGAAGACACATACACCTATGCAGCAGTCGCGCCAAGCGCCACCTGCACGCCGAACACAACAAACCCGACATCGCAAGTCATCCACCTAACCTCGACGAAAAAAATCTGTGTCGCTATTGCCGACAAGAACAACAACACCGCAACAATTACCAAAACATTCACCATCAAGGATGAAAACTCAACCCCTTCAACCTGCACGAACAACATCCAAGACGGCGACGAAACAGACATTGACTGCGGAGGATCCTGCATCCCCTGCGAAGACGGAAGCACCTGCCAACAACCAAGCGACTGCCTCTCAGCAAGCTGCAACCCCCAAACATTCCTCTGCCAACCCCCCTCCTGTCATAACAACTTCAAAGACGGTGAGGAGACGGATGTTGATTGTGGCGGTCCTTCCTGCCAACCCTGCCAACCCGGCAGCGCATGCGACGCCCCAGCAGACTGTACCAGCACCGTCTGCGAAAACAATGCCTGCCAAGCCCCTTCCTGTCAAGACAGCGTCCAAAACGGTGAGGAGACGGATGTTGATTGTGGCGGTCCTTCCTGCCAACCCTGCCCCGAAAACTTCAAGTGCAAAACCCACGACGACTGCTCCACAAAATACTGCGACGAATACAGCTACTGCTCAACAAACGCCCAGGCAGACAGCGACAATGACGGCATGCCAGACGAATGGGAAGACAACAACGCCCTCGACAAGCACAACCCCGCAGACGCACAAGAAGACCCTGACAAAGACGACCTCACCAACCTCCAAGAATACAAGCTCGGCACGGACCCGTGGGACCCGGACACGGACGGAGACACCTATACTGACGGGGAAGAAGTCAAGAAAAACACCGACCCTCTCAGAAGCGACAGCTACCCCAAGAGCAACCTTCTCGCACTCATGCTCATCATTCTCGGCGCGACCACCATTATCGGAAGCTCAGGCTACCTCACCTACGCGCGTATCTACCTGCCCCACTCCACCACCACAACGATATCGAGCAACGAAGACTCACGAGGAGAACAAGACCAAAGAGTATTCATTCCTGGGAAAGACCCCCTCGCTGAGGCGGCAAGAAGGCGTCTGGAAGAGAAGATCGCCCGCCAACGACGACTCCAAAAGAACATCAAGAGACAATCCCTCTTTGAAACCTTCGAAAAACCCCCTGAAACATCAAAAAAAGAAATACCCATCACGCCAGTCCAAAAAGGAGACACAACCAAAAAATCACAGCAAAGCCGAACACAAACCCTTCCCCCCACAAAGACCCAAAAAACCAAACAAGCAAAACAAAAGCCTGCAAAAAAAGAAAAGAAATCCATAGAAGAACCAAAAGAAACACAAAAAGTCAAACAAAAACCTACCAACGACGATGCATTCGAGCAACTCGAAAAGCTCATTGAACAAGAACGAAAATGAACACGCAGCAACCGCGCCGGCTTTGCAAGCAAACACGGGACTCGCCATCACGCCCTCGCAAACACCAACATTTCAAAACACTCAAGCAATCACCACAGCGCTCACGACTGCGTAAAGGCCAACTCCAACAAGTCTTCATCTACCTCTCAGCGCTTCTCGTCATTATCGCAATCATCATTCTCGGCGCGACAACAATAATGAACCTCCTCAAAACAGGCTGTGACGTCCAAAAAAAAGACTTCGACCACGACCTTGCCAGAATCATTGAAAACGGCAGAGCATACGGCTCGTACGCAGAAGAAGAACTCAGCGCCCCCTGCTCCGTCCAAGCCATCTGCCTCATCGACCCTCGAGCGCTAGGCAACCAGGCATTCACCTTCCCCGGCAACACCCTCATCCAAGAAGAAGTTCGCCGCGGCACAAAAACCTCCCTCTACTACCTCACCGACAAGGACTACGAACCACGCCAACTATACCTCCCAGCGCTGCGCCTCAACAATCCAACCTTCCCGCTTTGTCTCAACGCAACTGCAGGAACGTTCACCTTCAGCGTAACAGGGAAACAAGGGCACGCTCTCGTTACACCAAAACAATAAACAAACGCTCCAGTCAACACCAACGCAGAAATTGGCAGGGCGTGACACGCCGAAAAAAATCGGTCGGAAACAGCCCCCGGAAGGTAGAAAAGAAAACAATCCCTCACCACGATGAAACGCGCCCAAATGCACCTCCAATTTACCTGGATCTTTGTCCTCATCGCAGGATTTGCTTTCCTCTTCTTCTTCATCACACTCACCTACAAGGCAATCACAGGGAGTAGCTCGGCAGAAGAGCATCAAATCATCACCACACTCCAAGCCAGACTGAAAGACCTTCGAAACACCGGAGACATCGGAACAACACTCTCATTTCCCCACACCACCTTCACCATCACGTGCTCAGCAACGCCGCCACAAACCACCCTCCGCCTCGGAGGAGCACGCGCAGACCTCAGAACGGTCACGCTCTTCTCACCACGCCGCCTCTCAGGAACACGATTTCCAGCCGCTGCCAAACCCCTCAAAACAGGGTTTCTCGCGGACACGCCCATCTACCTCGTCGATGAAGAGCACGGTTACCACTTCCTCACCGACCCGGAAGGAATAGCAACCACGCTCGCAAGAGCGCTACCCAACCAAACACGCATCTGGCTCTACGACGACCAAAACGACATCTCCTACCCCTCCCTCCCCTACCATCGCATCGTCGCAGCCAACACGGAAAGCAGGCCATTTCAAAAAGAAGACCTCCCAACACCGGCCACGCCTTCCACCCGAACAAACATAACCGCGCTCATCATTACGCCAACGCCCGACTCGTACCCCCAACCCCTCCAAGGCGTTTCCCAACTCACCTACTACGCCTTCCAGAACGGGGCATGGCACGAAACAGGAACGAGCTACGCGTACACCACGCCGCTCTTGCTAGGAGCCGTCCTCTCATCAGATGCCCGCGCATACCAATGCCAAGCACAAAAAACCCTCTCAAGACTGGCCACGCAAGCACAACTATACTACGACGAAACAACAGCAATCTCCTCCGCCCTCGCTACAAGGGGCTCTCACTGCAGCACAAAATACAACAACATCCTTCAAAACCTGCTCTCCATTCGCGACAACGCCAAACTCACCAAGGAAAACCTCAACATACTCAAAGACCAAACCACCCTGCTCAAACGAGCACACAAAGACGTCACCGAACTCCTCGGCTGCCCCTACATTTACTAACACGCCACAACCCCCGCAAAGCACAATCATTCGCAATTATCAAGACACAGAAGATGAGAAACAAGCAACACAGGAACACTCAACCAGAAACGCTTCGAAGCACGCAGCAACCACGCACAAAAAAAACGGCCCGGGCCGCCACGAGGCAAACCACGGCCCAACTGCAAAGCTTCGAGTCAGTCATTGTTATAGTCATTGTTATGTTCATCGTCATTCTCGGCATCCTCTTCTTTGCAAGGATGGGAAGGGAAACCATCAACGAAGAAAGCAGAAAAAAAGCCGATGTCGACGCCATAACCCTCTTCTCCCTCGTAACAAACCTTCCGGAACTCCAATGCTCAAAATATGGAGGAGTGACCGATCCCGCTTGTATCAACCTCTACAAAGCAAAAGCGCTCTCGAAGCTCATCAAAAAAGAAGGAGAACGAAGCGTCAAGTCGCCCGCGTTTTTTTACTACAACTCCCTCTTCGGAGACGCGACCGTGTCGCTAGCAACCATCTACCCCAACGAAGAAAACATAACCCTCTACGACCGAAAGCCACGCCACACCACCAGAAGCATACCGATTCGCATCCCCATCAAAGTAGAAGACCCCATCACCAACAAAAAAGCGTTCGGCGTCCTCACCGTCACGCACCACACGTGAACCGCAAAAAATGGCGTCTCCAAAAAAACAACAAACCACCACCAACAAAAACCAAGCAGCCCTCTCTTCGTCTACGCGAACGACCACGCTCTTCCCATCAAAAAAAAGACGGGCACAGATGGAAATAATCGGCCTGCTCATCATCGTCGTTCTCGTCGTGATCATCTTCTTTTTCCTCCTCTCCTTCACCCTCGGCAAGCACCAACCCACTCCCAAAAGCAAAATCCAACACGACGAGTACGCAACGAGATTCGTCGAAGCCATCTACACCCTCGACACGCCCTGCGGTGCCCGGATGGACAATTACATCAAGGACTGCATCCTTCACAAACCAACAATGTGCCAAGGAAAAAACGCGTGCGCGTATGTCAACGACGTCACCCGAACCATTCTCACCAAAACGCTCGCGTCATGGGGAGAACCCTACCTCTTTAACATCTCAAAAACGCCCATCCACCACGCATACGGCAACTGCACAGGAACGTCGGAAGCGTGGAGAGTTGGCGAA
>RFJU01000073.1 GCA_003694805.1 Candidatus Woesearchaeota archaeon
GGAATTCTTGATGACGTATGGCTGGGCCATCCTCGTCGTCCTTGCAGCGATCGGCGCATTAGCATACTTCGGCATTCTCAGCCCGGGAAGATTCCTCCCGGAGAGTTGTACTGTTTCAGGAGGGTTTAGCTGCCTCGACTACCAAGTTACGAGTTCTGGAGTGACGCTTACTCTCGTTAACAACCTCGGCGAAGCAGCATCAGCGGTAAATGTGACCTTTAATACCTCCGCAGGCTCGGACGTCGTCTGCAGCGACCCTGATAACTCTGTTGGTCCGCTTGACAACGGACAATCCGCAACCGTCACGCTCTGTAATACTGGGGCAACAGGATTAAATCCAGGCAACAGGGCCAAGGGAAACATAGAAATCACCTATGTGAAGTCTTCAGGGTCCTTGCCGCATAAAGCAACTGGGACCTTGAACGCAAAGGTGCAGTAAACAGGGGCGCCTGTAGAACGTGCAAAAAAGAACTTTTTTTCTTCTTTTTTGTCTCTTTTATTTTTTAAGTGAATCAGTTTTCGCGAACCAATAATTTTTTTTCACCTTTTTTGAGGTAGGGGGAATGAAGCGAGCCCAAGCAGTGATGGAGTTCTTAATGATGTATGGCTGGGCCATCCTCTTACTCCTCGCTGCCGTCGCGTTTCTCAACTACTTCGGCCTCTTTGACTTGAACAAAGTCTCAGCCAACTCCGTCATCATCTTCGACCCGGGACTGGTAGAAGGGGAGCACATGTTTAACAGTTCAGGCCTCTACCTCTCCATCCAAAACGCATTTCCCTTCGGTCTAAGCGAGCTCAACCTCACCCTTAACACAACAGGCGCGAGCACCGTGCAGTGCAACCAACAAAGAGCGTTTGGAAGCATACCTTCCGGGGGGAAATCACCTCTTTACGAAATCTGCACCTTCTCCACACCCCCACCGCCCGAAGCCAGTTTAGTTGCAAATATCTATGTCACCTACAGGCAAGAAGGGAAGCAAACCTCACGGCAAACAAAAGGAGAGCTCAAGCTCCGCAGAGAATAAAAAAGGACAACACTTCTTGCCATTGCGTGCAAGTGTTTGTACAAAAAAAGCATTGCAAATAAAGAAAGCAAACTGTAGAGGTGATGGGGAACTTCTCCAAACGCCAACTTCGAAAAAAACCCAAGGCGAAAAAAAGCAAAACAATAAAAAGGTATGAAAGAAAGAAAAAAAGAGGAGGCGGTAAAACATGCCAGACACAGTAGCAACCATTCGTGCAAGGCAAGTTCTTGACTCGCGTGGGAATCCTACGGTTGAGTGCAACGTCATCACGAAAAAAGGTCACGTCGGAACAGCAATAGTTCCTTCCGGCGCGAGCACCGGCGTGCACGAGGCCTGCGAGCTTCGCGACCGACGATCGGCCTTCGGAGGGAAGGGCGTCCTCAAAGCCGTTGAGAACATCAACAAAGCAATAGCGAGAAGGCTTCGAGGAAAAGACGTGACCAACCAAGAACTCATCGACACGACAATGCTCCGCCTCGACGGCACGAAGGACAAAAGAAAGCTCGGCGCCAACGCGATTCTCGCTGTCAGCCTTGCCGCGAGCAGGGCCGCAGCGGCGAGCAAGGACCTTCCACTCTACGCCTACATCATGACGCTCACAGGACAAAAACCCCTCCTTCCCATCCCTTTCGCAAACGTCATCAACGGCGGCAGGCACGCCGGGAACGACCTGGCCATACAAGAATTCATGATTGCACCCGTAGGGGCCAAGACGTTCAGCGAAGCCGTCCAAATCATTGCAGAACTCTACCACTTGCTCAAGCGAGCCCTGCACAGAAGGTACGGCCAGTCCGCGACGAACGTGGGCGACGAAGGAGGCTTCGCCCCGCCCATAACATCCGCAGAAGAAGCGCTGGACATCCTCTCCAGCGTCTTAGCCCAAACCAAGTACGAAAAGAAAGTCTGCTTTGCCATTGACGCAGCAGCGTCAGAATTCTACCACAACCACTCCTACCGCCTCACCAAGGACGCCTACTTCACCGGCACAGAACTGGCTGCGTACTACGAACGCCTCGCCACCAAATACCCTCTCATCTCCCTCGAGGACCCGTTCGACCAGGATGACCTGAAAAACTTCAAAGCATTCACAACCCTCCTCGCCAAGCACGACCTCCCTTTACAAGTCGTCGGGGACGACCTCACCGTCACCAACCCCGACAGGATCGCCTGGGCGGCCAAGGAAGGCCTCTGCAACGCCCTCCTCCTCAAGGTGAACCAAATCGGGACGCTCACCGAAGCACTCAGCGCGGCCAAGCTCGCCAGGGAACACGGATGGAACGTCATGGTCAGCCACCGCAGCGGCGAGACGGAAGACCCGTTCATCGCAGACCTCGCCGTCGGCCTCGGTTGCGGCCAAATCAAGCTCGGAGCGCCCTGCAGGGGCGAGCGCACCGCAAAGTACAACCAACTCCTCCGTATCGAAGAAGACCTTGGCAGACGAGCGAGGTACGCGCAAGGCCTCCTCAAACACCCATCCCGACGCCCTCCAACTCCGAAAAAGAACAGGCGCTGAGCATCGTCGAAAACGTTCGCTTCCAAAAGCACCTCCCTTGCCAACACGCAAGTACGCAACGCCTAACACCCGTCCCGGCAAGCACGCCCGCCTGCACAGCCCGCGCTTCGTTTTTTCTGCAACCCACCAGGTTTTAAACTCATTTTTAACTAATTTTTAAATACCAATCAGAAGATTTAAATACCGCACACCCATCACTTTTTTTTGAAGGACGCCGAAAAACCCCTTCAAAAGGTCGGTGAGGGACGCCAACAAAACCATTTTGGCAGGCGGCGCGCAGAAGAAACAAGAAAGACAGATTCGCCACGTAAACCAAAGGAAAAACACGTAACGACGAAACAAGCAATACGCAAATGGGACGAGTCAAAACAACACTGGTCAAGACGAAGACAGCAGAGATCTTAGAAGCACACCCCTCGCACTTCACCACGAACTTTGAGGAAAACAAACTTCGCGTGAGCGAAGTGGCAGAGATCCGCTCGAAAAAACTGCGTAACACGATAGCTGGCTACCTGACCAAGCTCGTCAAGAACAAGTCGTAAACAACCAACAGCGCCTACTCGGCGCGGCGAAGACGACAAGACGAAGAAATCACTGTGGCGACGCCGAGACCCGCACCAGGGGGCCACGCTGAAGAAAAAGGGGGGACAGTGAAACTATGGGGGAAGACAACGCAATCTTCATTGGCGACAAGCCGTTCATGAACTACGTCACTTCTGTTGTCATGCAGTTCACCACCAAGGAAGCGAAAGAAGTCATCATCCAAGCACGCGGCAAATTCATCTCGCGAGCCGTCGACGTTGCTGAAGTTGCAAAGAACCGTTTTCTCCAAGACCAAATAGAGGTCAAGACCATCACCATCGGCTCTGAAGAATTCAAGAACAAAGAAGGCAAAGACATCCGGGTTTCCACCATCGAAATCGTTCTGAAGAAAAAATAACCCGGAAAAAAAACAAGGAAGGAATGACCCCGGAGGGATTCGAACCCCCGACCTGCTGGTCCGAAGCCAGCCGCGCTATCCAGGCTGCGCCACGGGGCCGCAAACGTCAACGAAACAAGACACCTCAAAATCTTTAAAAAGGTTTTCCCGGAGGGGCAAACGGCGACAAAGGCGCAAAAACACTTCCCCCCTGCTTTTTTTTGCACGCCCTTGCCGTTCTCAAGACTAAAGACTTATAAACGCTCACAAGCACCCATAAATCAATGGACTGGTTCAAAACAGCAGTCGCGAACGCCCTCGCAGAACACCTCAACGCGAAGGAAGAAGACATCCGCCCCCTTCTCGAAACCCCGCCGCGCCAGGACCTCGGCGACCTCGCCTTTCCTTGCTTCACCCTCGCAAAGCAGGAGCGAACACCCCCCGCCAGCATCGCCGCAAGACTGGCAAGCAAGCTTCACGCAGCAACGCCACCCGCTATTGAACGCGTCGCGGCACATGGCCCCTACGTGAACTTCTCCGTCAACAAAGACCTCCTCGCCAAGAAAACACTCAGCGCCATTTACGAACAAGGCAGGGCGTACGGAAGGAAAACCAAGAAGAAGCCACCCACAATCGCGATCGAGTTCCCCGGCCCGAACACGAACAAACCCCTCCACGTCGGCCACCTGCGCAACATCCTCCTCGGCACGAGCACGGCAAACCTCCTCGAACACCAAGGCAACATCGTCAAACGCGTCAATATCAACAACGACAGGGGCATTCACATCTGCAAGTCAATGCTCGCCTACCAAAAGTGGGGAAGGGGAAAAGAGCCCGATAAAAAACCAGACCACTTCGTTGGCGACTTCTACGTCCTCTACGCACAAAAAGCAAAAGACAATCCGCAACTCGAAGAAGAGGCAAAAGCCCTCCTTCGCAAATGGGAAGCAGGGGATGCACAAGTTAGAGCCCTCTGGAAGAAGCTGCGCGGATGGGCATTGCAAGGCTTTCAAGAAACCTACCAAAAGCTCGGCGTCACCTTTGACAAAGAATATTTCGAAAGCGACATCTACGCCAAAGGAAAAGCAATCATCGAGAAAGGGCTCGCCACGGGCGTTTTCGTCAAAGACGAGAACGGCGCAGTCGTCGCCAAGCTGGACGATGAAGGACTTCCCGACAAGTACGTCCTGCGAGCCGACGGAACGAGCGTATACATGACACAAGACATCTACCTCGCCTTCCAGCGCTACGAAGACTTTCACATGGACAAAATGGTTTACGTTGTCGCCTCAGAACAAGACCTCCACTTCAAGCAACTCTTTGCCATCCTCAAAAAACTCAACTACCCCAAACCCGACGGTCTCTACCACCTCAGCTACGGCATGGTCAACCTCCCAGAAGGGAAGATGAAGTCTCGCGAAGGAACAGTCATTGACCTCGACGACCTCTTCGAAGAAATGCAAGCCCTCGCAAAACAAGAAATTACTAAACGCCACGACCTCGACAAGAACGAAATACTACGACGCGCCAACATCCTCGCAACCGGCGCTATCAACTTCTTCATGCTCAAGTACGACCGCCACAAAGACATCCTCTTTGACAAGAACGCGGCCATCTCTTTCGAAGGGGAAACAGGCCCGTACGTGCAATACACCCACGCACGCATCGCATCCATCTTTCGCAAAAGCGGGGCGCAACCCCCTTCCCCTCCCGAAAAACCCGCACTGCGCACCCCCGTTGAACAAGCAGTCCTCAAAAAACTCGCAATGTACCCTTGCGTTGTTGAAGACGCCGCCGAGGCGTACCGCCCCGAGCTCCTCACGCGCTACCTCTTTGAACTCTCCCAAGACATCACCGCGTTCTACCACGAATGCCCCGTTCTCCAAGCAGAAGCCGCCGTCAAAACCTCCCGCCTTGCCCTCCTCCACGCGTGCAAAATCGTCCTCCAAGCAGGACTCGCCCTCATCGGAATAGAAGCGCCAGAAGAAATGTAACAAGAAAAAAAAGGAAGGAAAAAAAATTTCCTTCAGTAACGAAGCGCAATGGCGAGAAGAACCACCAACGAGGCAAGACCGGCGAGCACCAAACGCCCCCTAACGCAGTACTACCAAAAAATACCTGCCCGAGTAGCCGAGCTCCTCCGCCGGCGCGGCTTTCAAGAACTCATGCCAACCCAGTGGAAATCCATCGAGGCAGGACTCTTTGACGACGAAAACCTTCTCGTGTGCACGCCCACCGCGTCAGGCAAAACCCTTGTAGCAGAGCTGGCCATCCTCAATGCCGTTCTCCACGACAAAGGAAAGGCGGTGTACGTGGCTCCCCTCCGCGCCCTCGCTTCTGAAAAGTTCAAGTCCTTCAAGAAACACTACCCCTCCTTGAAGACCGCAATGACGACGGGCGACGTGGACAGTGACGACGCCTACCTTGCCCGGTACGACGTCATCGTAACGACTTCAGAAAAACTTGACTCGCTCCTCCGGCACAAAACGCCTTGGCTTTCACGGGTCAAGTGCGTCATCATCGATGAAGTCCACCTCCTCAACGACGCGTCGCGGGGCCCGACACTGGAAGTCGTCATCACCCTCCTTCAAACCCTGCTCCCCCACCTCCACCTCGTAGCGCTCTCAGCAACGATTGGCAACCCTGAAGAACTCGCCGAATGGCTGGGCGCAACGCTGGTTCGTGACTCGTGGCGGCCAACCAAGCTCTACCAAGGCGTCTATCTCGACGGGGAAATAACGTTTCTTTAAAGATTCAGGGGATTGGCGAAGCACGCCTTCGCTTCGTGTACACGGCTGAACGGGTGCAGGGCTTATTGCTTTTCCTGCGACGCCGCGCCTTCCCCCTCGGGTTTAGCGTTCTCTGCCTCCTTCCCCTTGTCTTCTTCGAATAAGGGTTTTTTCCCGGGCTTTTTCACCTTCATATTGACCTGAACGGTCCTGAGAGAAATCGTGTTCCCCGCGACGGTTTTGCGAATCCTCCTACCCTTGACGGGATTTTTCTTTAGCCCGATGCCTTTTACTGCGAGGATGCGCTTTCGCCCTGTTCCTTCCACGTCCTTGCGCATGGGAAAGCCGCAGTTATCAGACCCGCCCGTGATTTCGAGCTCGTACCCCTCAAGCCCCAAAACATCGCCTTTGACGACGTCACCAATCTTCTTTCCGCGAAGCGCCGCGGACTGCTCTTCAGAAAGCTCAACCTTCAAGGTCTTCTTTGACGCTGGGTCGCCCACACATACTTTGTACTGCACCATGTTCAACCTCCCCGAGCCCAAGAAGGATCCTGTCCTCCTCCTCAAACGAGTGGCTCAGCATTGCCTGAGAATGCGTGGGCAACACCTCCTTATTTTTAAAGGTTTGGTGTTTTGTTTTGAAGGAACACAGGGGAGGGCGAACCGTGGCGATTGCAGAAGCGCTGTGTTCTTGCAAGGATGCTAGGGAACGGCCACGAGCAAGAAACGCGGCGCCGCACCGGCTTAAAAAGGCATAAACATTAAAAAACCCCTTGGCGTCCTTCTCAGAGAACGCCTTCCTCGTCGGCCACCCTCCCCAACCAAGCAACCATACCAACGTCCTATGAATCTTCACGATCTCGAAAAAGTCGAATCCCCCTCGTTCTACTTAGACCTCGCTCTGCGAAAAGCAAGGGAGCGCGCTGCAAACCTCGGCACGCTTAAAGGAGACAAGCTTCAAAAAGCAAGAATCCTTGCTCTCACGAAGTTGACCACGGTGCAGGCAACAATTGCCTCGACACTTCGCAGACTCGTACGGTCGTTTCCCAGTTTTGACGATCTTCCTGAGTTCTACCAAGAACTGTGCAAGACGTCCTTCTCACTCAACGATGCAAAAAAAGCCCTTGCAACACTGGAGTGGGTTGCTTCGCAAGCCCAACGCTTCGGCCGCGAGTACGCGCGCAAAATCAAGACTGCACGCACGGTCCGCGACGTGCACGCCCACCGGGCCGCGTTTTACGGAAGATCAGCATCCCTCCTCAAGCAAGCAAAAAACGCGCTGCGCTTTCTTGAAGCAGTCCGCAAGGAACTCAAAACCTTCCCCGCCGTAAAGACGAGCATCCCGACGGTGTGCATTGCCGGGCTTCCCAACGCTGGGAAGAGCACCCTCCTCGCAAAACTCACGACAGCCAAGCCAAAAATAGCGGGGTACGCGTTCACGACGACCCAGCTCAACCTCGGCTACGCCAGGAAAGGCCCCTTGAAGCTCCAATTCATTGACACGCCAGGAACGTTAGCGCGCCCCGAGAAGATGAACCGTGTTGAGCGTCAAGCCCACCTCGCCCTCAAATACCTTGCGGACCTCATCGTTTTCGTAGTCGACCCTTCAGGCCAGGTCGACAAAGGAAGGCAGAAAAAACTTTTTACCCAGCTCAAGCGATTAGATAAGCCGATCATCCTCTATGCAAGCAAAGCAGACCTTGTAGGGGAAGACGCGGCAAGAATGGCGCTTGACGAACTGACAAGGGCTGCTCTGCCACGAGCGACTCGGCCGCAAGAACTTCTCCAACTCGTCGTTACAGCACTCAAGGAAGCGTAACATATGTGATTTAACGAAGTTTCCGAAGTGGAACGTAGGAAATTTGGGAAAATTCCTGAGGGATTTTTCCTCTTAATCGCTGTTAGTTTCTCCGAAGGACAAAAATTTAGTGCAACGTTCCGAAAGAAAATTTTTGAGTTTTTGTTGGCGAGCTTTTCAAAATAATTCTGCGTTAGCAGACAATAGTTTAGGAAGCCCCCACCCAAAATCATATTATTAATTATGTAGTGGTAAC
>RFJU01000074.1 GCA_003694805.1 Candidatus Woesearchaeota archaeon
AGTTTGGTCATAACGCAAATGCTTACTGGGAAACTCCTCGTGAGCTTTGCGTAACACGTCGCCAAAAGACACTAGTTACTCTTTCTTTGTTAGCTTGTCCTTAAGCGCCGACAAACTCTGCATAGCTCCGGTAATGCTACCTATCACGGGACCAAGCCGAGAGTCAGCCTTGAACTTGGCAGAAAAACCACCAAGATAATGCGAAACCACCGCGAGCAGCACGTCTGCGGTTAGGCGAACACCTTTGCCGCCTGAGAAGTCAAGAGCAAGCTCATTACCTTCGTCGTCCGTGATCTTGAAGTGTTTCTTTTCGCCAGTCTCAGGATCAGCGTACGCGACGACACGAAGCCGACTACTTTCGTCACTCACGTACTTATGCTGAGTGACTACTTCCTCGACAGTTTCCGCTTCATCGGGTGCGACGTCTTCAGGGACGCCCTGACCTTCCTCTTCAGCGGGTGCGACGTCTTCAGGGACGCCCTGACCTTCCTCTTCGTTGACAGTTTCCGCCTCAGAGGGCGCAACGTCTTCAGGGACGCCCTGACCTTCCTCTTCAGCGGGCGCAACGTCTTCATTGCTAGCTTTACTTGCTTTTGATTTTTTGGTTTTTTTCTTTGACATTTGGTTATCCTTTAAATAAACCTAAGGGATGGGTTCCATTCTTCTTTAACATCAATACCAAGCAGGCGTTGTAGTTCGCCTACCAACTGCTCATCAGCCTGAATACGTTTACCGAGTTCAGAGGCTGTGATTATTTCATCTAACGCTGTCTGCTTGTCTATACCGAGACGTTCACAGCTGTAGACCTTTCCATGTCCGTGTTTTGGATACTCTACTAGAGAGCCTAGGACTTCCTTTGCTTTATTTTTAGCCGCAGCGGACTGCCCCATATACTCCTGCAGAACACCTACAAGCGCGGCATCCCAGTCGAACTCATCACGTTGAATACCGTTATCGTCTACGGTTTCATAGTATGGTACGACCACCGTACGAGGGGCCGGACCGAGTGAATTATGGTAAGTTCGACATCTTAGGTTATGACCTTGCTTACCGGCTCGGTCAATCTTACCTATTTTTCGGATACGTATGTCTATACTAC
>RFJU01000075.1 GCA_003694805.1 Candidatus Woesearchaeota archaeon
ACGAGCAACACCCGAATCCAAACCCCACGTCTCCACACCCAACGACGCAGACTCCGACCAATTCCCCGCATCCGCAGCACCACCCACCTCCATATCATCTGAGAAGATGGTTCTCCAGGTATTAACGGCATACCCTGGTGCCGACGCCCCAGAATTGTTGTAGTATGCAAAATAGTGTGTGTTCACTTCTCCAGCGGTGAGGTTGGCCAAGAACTGAACTTCGCACCACGAGGTGTTATCGCCGCCCACGACAGACGAGTCAACCTCGACCATGATTGTACTGTTCTGCCACACAACACGCATTTCCTTCTGGCAATCTTGCACGAACCCTCCCAAGCCCGACACGTTCACGGAAACAAGAACTCCCGTCCTGTTCTCCCCTGAAGAATCATTCAAGACGAGTTGCTTCCTTCGCTCCCACGACGCGTTCCACCACGGAAGAGTCGTGTTTCCTAAGATGAAGTCAACTGTCACGTTCGTCTCAAGAGCGTTTCCAAAAACGTCCTTCGTCGTCGACGTACTCACAACGACATCCCCACGCTCGTACACTGATTGTGACGTGTTTTCAGTGAGGTAAATCGTGATGGTGTTAAACACGGTCACGTTTCTTATCTCGCTCTCACCAACGTTCCCATACGCATCTTCACAGCGAACCTGCCACGTGTAGTTCCCATCGGCCAAATTCGTTGAGAAACTCTGCGTCTCATTCTTCAACACCGTATTGTCCTCCTGGTTGAACGATCCGTTAATCCAAAGCGAACAGTTCGCGATAGCGCTGAAGTCTGAAACGTTGTACTTGAACAAAACACTATTCGAACCAACCGTGCCGTTCTTCTCTGGAGAAACAAGGGTGACGTTCGGGTTCGTGATGTCAAGAACCGTCACGAAATGCGTCTCGGCGCTTTCACTATAGTTCTGTGTTGCAGGGTACCGTGCGGTGACATTGTACACGCCAGGGTCTGAAAAGTTATGCAATGCACTAAGCGGTGACTGGCCGCTCGCCTCCAACGTCCCATTCACATACAACTCCACAGCACCAAAGGAGGGCACGACCATCTCAGCTGAGAGATTGATAACGGCATCTTCGTTAATTGTTATGTTCCCGTCAGTCCCGTTCAGGGAGAGGTTCACCTCCGAGACTGCTTTGTTCACCGTGTATGAAAGCCACGTGGTCTGGTTCTGGTTCCCCTGCGTATCATTCGCGTGCCACCGGTATTGGTACACTCCCGCGCCTAAAGGTCCTGTCGTGAAGTTATATGTCCCGTTCGCCCCTTCAGTAACTGTTTCGTTCACGAACGAACCAGAAAAGTTGTGCTCAATCCACACCGTGTCAACGCCGAAATTGTCCTGCCAGGAACTGTTAAACGAGAATACGCCGGCGGGAGAGTAATTCGCGGGGGATTGCGGGCTCCGGGTGAGGTTCGAATACGAAGGAGGTGTTTCATCAACATTAAACGACCAGTTAAGAGATGCAAAAGCATACTTCCCCGCCGCGTCGTCGCAGCGAACGTTCCACGTATACGTCCCGTCGGCAAAACTCCTCACAAACGTGTTGGGCACTCCTGATGTTGGACTTGTCGTGTTCTGCACGCCACTCCAATTCCCCGACTCGTTGGTGTATAAAAAGCAAATATCCAAGTTAACGTCGAACGGGGTGTAATTAAACGTGACCAACGCGTCCGGCACGAACCCCCCGTTCGCGGGGGCGTTGAGCGTGACTGAAGGATCGTGCAGGTCAACGGTAAACGTCTCCACCGAGGAAAAACCAAGATTATTATCCGTCGAGTTGTCATAGCACGACACGTTCCACGAGTGCGAACCCTCGCTGAGGTTGTCAACAAAGAAGGTGCTCACTTCGTTGTTCTCGACAACACACGATCTTGAGTTGTTCCAATTATACGTCGTCATGCTCGGCCACTCCACCACCCAGCAATTCACCTGCGTGAGCTGGCTCGCCCCCCTCGTGCGATAATTGATGAGGCGAATCGTGGACTCGTTCTCCAACGAGTACGCCCAATAATCCCTCGTGTGCGCCGTTCCCCCACCGGCTGACATTGAGTTATCGCACAAAAGCACCGTTCGGTTCAGGTCAGCAACAGCAGGAGAAAAAGACGCCGTGATGTTTTGATCCGAACTCGTGGGCGTGATGCGCACGTGCCGCACCGAAACATTGGCGCTTGGCTCAAGCTCGACAACGTACGCCGTGACCTGCGGCGTCTGCCCCGCCCCTGTCGCGCCATTCTCAGCCACGAAGAGCTCTAAATTCGTCTCGCTCGTCAAGTTATTAATAATCGCGTTCTGACCAACGCCGTCATCCGGCTGCTTATGATTATGCAGGGCAAATGATCTGGAGAGGTCGACCGCGTTTATGGTAATGTCAAGGAACTGGTTGTTCCCCTCAGGAAGCGTCCCGAACGTTTGCTGAACGGTCGACCGATCCAGGAAGCATACCACCTCACCAACACTCACACCCGCCTCTGGATCCGCATCCGCCTCTGCCAAACGCTCAAATACCACACTCGTCGCCGAGGTGATGTTACTGCGCACTTCCGCCTCTGCAAAGTCATTCACGTTCGCAGAAGCAATCCGCGTGGTGCGATGCACGTTCACAAAACACGACGAGGCAAACGTTGAAGGCAGCGAAGGGCTCGGGACGAACGTCTTGTTCCGCTCCCCAAATGCCCAGTCAAGCGTGAAATTCCACACCCGAATGTTGTTCGCCTGCAGAACGCTGTACGAAGCGATCAAATCTTCAGCATCGCCCGCGACTCTCGTCGCCGTGAGCTGATTGCAAAGATCTCCAGAACACCCCGCCCACTCTATCGTGGCGGTTCCGCCATCCGGCTCCTGCGTTGCGTCCTGATTCCACGTGGCAAACCGCCTCACAATAAAGGCCTTGCTCCTATTGTACGTGTTCTTGAGCGTGACCGTCGCCGACGTTCCCGTCACGCCAATAAAGCCAGTCTCTGCCTGGACCTGATTCGGGTACTGGGGCAAGCCCCCGCCACACGTCTGGTTGAGGACGCCGTCAAGGTAGAGCGAGCAGTTCGCAATCCCCGTCGCGTCCTCCGGGGTAAAGTTCATCTCCGTGCTGGAAGAACCGAGAAACGTATCAACCGGAAAGTTGAGTGTGATGAGCGGGGGATCTTTGTCAAACGCGGCCACTTCAATTCTGTACTCGACAGAAGCACCCTCTCTCCCAAAATAATCGGTACAGTTCACGCTCCACGTATGATTCCCGTTCGCCACGAAAGCAGTCAAGTTGAACGGCACGCCGTCTTGGACGTTGCTGTTCATATCTTTCACGACACCGTCAAGGACGAGCTCGCACGACGTCACGTTTGAGAAAGCGTCCGTCGCGTTCGCGGTAAACGTAATAATATTTGTCGTGTTCTCGAATGAATTATTTGGGGGGCTGACGAGATCCACAACAGGCGGAAGCAAGTCCACCGTCAAGGAATAATTCGCCGAAGCAAACGCGCCGTTCCCTGCCGAGTCATTGCAATACACGTTCCACACAAAAACCCCGTTCGGAAGCGTGGATGTCAGGAAGTTCGGCACGTCCTTCGTCGGCGAAGCATTCGTCACATTCGGCCCCCACGAACCAGAAAAGTTCCCGTACAACGTGCACGCGTCCAGCGTGTTCGTGTCCGAAGGCGTATAATTAAACGTGACAACGGCGTTGCCAAGCACAGCACCATCCAAAGGAGACCCGAGAATGACAGAAGGAACAAGCGTGTCCGTGATGTACGTGAACGTGCTCGTGGAATTCCTCTCCGTGCCAAACACGTCACGCGCAATCACCATCCAATAATACACGCTATTCGCGTCAAGCGCGAACTCAACTGTTTTCGACGTGTTCGTCACAGGACTCGTCACGTACTCGTAATCGACGCTGCCAAAGGCAGGGTCCTTGTCAAAAACCAAACTGTAATTTGCGAAATGCTCGTCACCACTCTGCTCCCAACTCATCGTTGGCAAGAGGTTTTGGCTCTCCGTTCCCGACGCTGGAGCAAGCAAGTCGAACGGGTCCGGCGGGGAAGGCGTGACGTTGAAATAGAGCGAGGTGTACGTTGAGGTATTCGTGTTTCCAAACTCGTCTGCTGCGACGATGGTTGAGACATTGTACCTGCCCGACTGGTTCGTGTCCGAAAAGTCATAATAATACACATCATTCCCTCCGTACGAGAGCGGCACCGTTATGGACGTGCCGTTCGGGTAGACGAACGTTGCGTTAACACCGGCGATGATGGAAACGTCTGTCACGGTTACGTTCAGACGCGTGGTGTGGGTTTGATTGATCACGGCAGGAGAAAAGAAAGGATTTTCAATGCTTGGCGGCGTGGTGTCCGGCACGACCTCGAACGTCGTTGAGTTCAGGTTGTCGTTAAACCCTCCAGCTGAGGCAAGGGAGACTGCAGAGTAGTTCCCTGAGGGGTTCCCTGTCGTGTTGTATGAGAACGTCACCGACCCGAACGAGTCTGTCTGGCTGGAGAAGCGCTCGAACCATTCTTGCACGCCTCCTGCCGTCGCGGTCACGTTTTGATTTGGCAGCAATTCCCCTGTCACGTTGAAGTCGTCGATGGCGTAGCCGTTCTGATTCACACTACTATCCGTCGCGATCGTAAAACGCACATACACCGTACCATTCCCCACAAACGACGACAAATCAACATACTCATTCCTCCAAGACTGCTGATTCCCACACATACCAAAACCATCATCACCAGAACGCGAA
>RFJU01000076.1 GCA_003694805.1 Candidatus Woesearchaeota archaeon
CTCCTCCAACAGCAAGCCGTACCAACACCATCCCAGACACCACCAGTCCCCGCCCCGCCTCAAAAAAAACAACCCGACAAAAAAAATCCGAAAAAAAACGAAAAAAACAGGGAGGCAAAAAAAATGAACAGCAACCAACAACAACGAACAAAACCAACAGAGCACGCCGCCTACTGCGCGCCCTCCACGGGGCACTACCTCGTCTGCACCTTCCACAACGTTCCAGAAACCATACTCGCCAACACGAAACAACTACACAACCTCCTTCTCGAAGGACTCGCAAAAGACCGTTTCACCATCCTCAAATCAGCAACACACGAATTCACCCCGCAAGGATTCACCTCCATGGTCCTCCTCGCAGAAAGCCACGCCTGCATCCACACCTACCCAGAACATCACAGCATCACCTTCTCTCTCTACTCGTGCAGAGGGGAACGAGACGGGCAAGGATGCCTCGACTATCTCACCAACGCGCTTCGCGCCGAGCGACGCATCATCTTCGACAGCACTGTCCACCTCAACACCGCCCATGAAGACTCCTCCCAAAAAGACCCCTCCCAAAACCTCACTCCTGCATCACGCAACGAGCAATGAATCAAAGAACACCTGCCCTGCTCGAAAAGAAACAGGGTTACAAGCGCGCAAGTCGCTAAAGCAAAGGATTCTGCCCGCCATACAGCGCATGAAACGCGCCGTTCTTAAACTCCAAGCTGAAAATGTCTAACCGAACCTTCGTTGCACGCATCTTCACAACATTAATCTCGCGCACGACGTTTCTGCGAAACGGCGTGAGACGAAGCTGAACAATGCCATCTGACAAGAACTCTTCAAGCTCGTACTGAGCATACCTTGCCGTGTCTTTGCCTTCTGTCTGCTCAGAAATGAGCAACGACGTCATTCCCAAATCACGCAAGAATTCAAAAAAATAGAACAATTCAATACGAGGGTTTTCAAACTTGCTCAACACATACAAAGCAGACATGCTATCCAAGGTGAAGAGCGAGCACGGCGTCTCAGCCCTCACCTTCTTCACAATATTCTTAATCGCGTTCAACCAACTCCTATTATCCGCCACGCGCAAATCCTTAATTTCCTTCCTAATCGCGCCCACGTCAACAATAATCACCGATCTCGGATTTTCCTTCACTCGCTCCAGCCCCTGATGCAAATGAGACAAGTCCTTCACCGTCACGAGCTCTATCTTGCCAAGGTCCAAACCCAAATTGCTCATGTGCTTCACAAGGGATTCGGCACTCTGTTCCAACGATATATAGAGCGACGTCCTCCCATTCAACGCCTCGTTGTATTGAATGCTAAAGCACAGCGAAGACTTCATCGAACCCGCCGTCCCAGAAATCAAGCATAAATGGCCTTCAGGAATTCCTCCCTGAATGTGCTCATCAAGACCTTTCACGTACGTCCTAATACGCTTAATCTCAACAGGGAACACGCCGCCTTCCCCTTCTTGACTCACCACTCATCACCTCTTTTTTCTTGCTCGCGAACTCGCAACGCCGAGACGTCAAGCCCCGGAACTGGCACGCGAAGGCATTGTTACACGCCCTTACTGCACCGTGTGCTCAACAACGACCAGCTTCCCCTTCTTCGTCGTCAAGAGGATTTTACCCGGTGCAAAGGCGTTGCAACCAATAATAACGCCAGGCAAGCGCACTTGCCACAATCTCTTGCCGACTTGCTTGCCAGCTTCCCGCGTCATGACCTCCGCGTAATGGCCGGCCTGCTCAACAGCACCGGAAATGCCCGGCATGTAGTCAAGCACGTATTCTCCTTCGCAATCGAGTATATAAAGATTATGGTCATAGGAACCAACCACCACTTCAACACGCCCATCATTATTAATATCAACAACTAAGGGAGAAGCGACGACCCAAAAGTCAGTCTCGTACGACCAAATCCTATCGCCTCTTGCCGACACCGCATGCACCTTGTTATCACAACTCCCCACAAAAATCATCGGTTCGCCGTCGTGACCAACAAAAGTCACCGCGGGCTCATTAATAATCGCTCCTTCCGTCTCATACACCCACTCCAAATTCCCGTGCTCGTCAAGCAAGTACAAAGAATTGTCTTTTGAGCCAACCAAGAATCGCATACGATCAGAACCGTGCACTTCATACATCGCCGGCCTCGCCGTAATCTTGCCCTGCGTTTTGAACTTCCACAACACATCACCATTTGAACGAACGCAAAACACAGTACCGTCATTGCACCCGAACACGATCTTTCCCTCATGCACGACAGGGACGCTCTCAACGGGCGAGTTCGCATCGAACTTGTTCACTAAGGATCCGTCCTTCGTTAAGATGTATACAAAACCATCTGCACAACCAACAACAACTTCAAGCTCGTTATCATCATTCACGTCATGCACCGCCACCGTGTTGCGCACCGGTCCGCCACACCGAAACACCCACAACTTCTCACCAACACTGCTAAGAACGTACACTAACCCTTGCTCTGTTCCAAAAATAATTTCATAATTCCCGTCCCCGTTCACATCTTCACACACAGGCGTCGTGTTCACACTCAACCCTGCCTCAGCATCCAAGAAAAACTCCTCCAGCTCGTCCGTTTCGTGCTCAGCAAAAACCCATTTTTCTTCCCCCGACTCAGAAATGCACACGAGACGGCCGTCTGTCGTTCCTACAACAACTTCAACAGCACCATCACCATCAATGTCCATCACCAGCGGAGGAGAAACAACACCGCTCTTCACATCAAAGAGAAGCCGAGAAACAAGCCTTCCCCCTCTTTTCCCCATGAGTTTTCCAAGAACTCCCTGCATAGCCCCTTACCAGAAAAACATCTTTTTTAAACATTTCGTTCGCCACCACCGCTTCCCTAGAAAAAAAAGAAAAAAGAAAAAAGCCGAACAAAAAAACCCTCATGCCGTGAAAAGGCAGAGAGAAAGCGACACGAAAGAACGCTTTAGAGAAAAAGCTTTATAAACAAGAAAGCCAAGAAACAAATCTACACCATGCAACGAGAACTTCTCAAGCACCTCGACCGCCTCATCGAACAAAAAAGGACGCCCAGCCAAATTCGCCTTGAACTCATGAACCTGGGCTTCTCCGCCAGCGAAGTAGAAGACGCCCTCGAACACCGAGGCGCCACCGCTTCACGAACAGCACAAGACAAACGCCACGCAACCATTTACTTTCTGAAAGAATGCTTCGACAGACTCGGCTACGGCTTTGGCGCAACACCTCTCGTGAACATTCTCTTCTACCTTCTCTCGCAAAACCTCTTCCTCGTCGGCACCATCGTCGGCCTGCGAAACACGTTCACCCTCCTCCTCTCAAGCTTCATCCAATCATTCTCAACAAGCGGCTACAAAAACAAAAAACTTATCAGCACAGGAGGGTATTTGTACGGCTTTAGCTTCCTCCTCATGGCCCTCGCCTTCGTGCTGGGCAAGCCCCTCCTCTTCGCTGTAGCGTTCTTCATCGCCGGGGCGGGCCTCGTCATTTACGGCGACCTCTCCTACTTCCTCATGCACGCAACGCTCAGAAAAGAACGAGCACCCCCCTCTCTGCGCCACCTCTGGCGGTACGGCATTTTCCTCAGCGCGGCAGCCCTCTTCGCCGCGACCTACCTCCTCGATGCGTTCCCCATCCAACACACGACAGCAACCACAAACATCAGCCTCGCCTCCCTCCACCTCCACCTGTCCGGCTACACCCTCATCTTCCTCTTCACCGCCATCTCATTCATCATCTCCGGCTTCCTCATCAGCCTCGTAAAACCGCCAAGAACATCCGAACAACAGCCACACCACATCCTCCGCGAATACGCACACAGCGTCAAAGAGAGCCTCCGGGTATTCCGCCGCGGCCCTTACGTCAAGCTTCTCTTCACCGCAACCCTTCTTACCGGCCTTGTTCACATCCTCGGCAGCGCGTTTTACGGCATCTTCATTTACGAAACCTTCAAGAAAAGCTATCTTTTAGGATTCCTCAACGTAGGAATCGTCTACGCCCCTGCAGTCCTCCTCGCCTTCATCGGCCCATACTTCTCCCGCAAGGTGCGCCACGCCATCGGCCTCGCCCCCACCCTCGTATTCGGCACCCTCCTCACTGCCTTCCTCCCCGCCGTCCTCTACTTTAAGCCCCTCCTTCCCAACATCGTCGTCGCGAACGGCCTGGCCGTCATCGGCTCGGCCATGGTCGGCGTCTCCCAAGACCTTCTCGCAAAAAAAATCCTTCACGAAAAAGAACGAGAGCATTACTACCGCGCCAGCAGCTCCCTCCTCACGCTTCCCTACCTCATCCTCATCCCCCTCGGAGCGTACGCCGTCCAAGAAGCAGGCATTGCAGGAATGGGTATCTTCTTCGCCGGCCTTGCAGGCATCCTCGCCTTCCTCGTCGCCCCGCTCTACTTCATCCTTGTTGCCCTTGGCAATAAAGAACGCCTCTAACACAAAAACAACACACACTCACGTTATCTCATAAAATATTGCTACAGCATCACTACCGGGCTTGAACGTCCTCAACAACGCAGGCACCTTAATCTCGTAGTCGTACACGCCAAACGCGCCTTGCATTGACTCATTAATCCTTGTCACGAACACCAAGTCCTCCTTGTCGGTCTGGTCAAACTGCTGGTTCAAACTCGCATCATCGCCCGCGTCCCACAGCAAACCCGTAACGAACGCAGACGAATTGGTCGAATTCACCACCGGAACATGCAAAATCGTTTTCGTCTCAAGAACAAAGGTTTCTGTCTGAAGCGGCGTGTCCGATCCCCCTCCCCACACGTTCTTGAGCGAATCATTAAACGATGACGTATTCAAGAGCGCGTCTGCCTCGGTGAGGTCATTCCCTGTCTGGACGTCCGTCGTGGTTCTCGTTAACGCCTGCAAGTTCGCAAAACTAAACGAGCTGTCAACATCCGCTATAAAGATGTGGCCTTGCACCGTTGACACATTCACGACCGCGAACAACGACTTGTTATCTGACGAGTCCAGAACGACATCTTTTGAAACGTTTCCGTAAAAGATTTGATACAGGCTGACAACAAGGGTGT
This sequence comes from Candidatus Woesearchaeota archaeon, assembly GCA_003694805.1. Taxonomy (NCBI): domain Archaea; kingdom Nanobdellati; phylum Candidatus Woesearchaeota; species Candidatus Woesearchaeota archaeon. The sequence continues at coordinate 5,047 of RFJU01000076.1, forward strand.
TGTTCGCCTCGTTGTTCGACTCGTCAGACTCATTCACCGTGTTATTTGGATCAAGAACAACAAAGATGTTGTTGTCCCCCGCCGAGAGCGTGAACGACACGTTGAGCGTGACCACCTCACCAATCAAGAGACTCGGCACCGTCTGGTTGCTTCCCACTTGCTCCCCTCCAGCATCAGGGTCGCCCTTAAAGAACTGCACAATGAAAGGATCGGTCGCGTCGGAAAGACCTTGATTCGTTATGTTTGCAAAGACCGTCGTGTTCACCCCCTCCACTCGCCGCCCTTCGCCGAACGTAATGTTTTGTGCAAACACAGCAAGATCCGGCCCGGTGATGTTAAGTGTAAAATTAGCAGGGGCGAATCCCGCGTTTCCTTCTGTATCCGAACAGTACACGTTCCACTCATAAACGCCGAGACCGAAGAACTTGTCTGCAAACGTGTTGTTTGCATCATTCACAGGAGACGCGTCGGTTTCGTTAGGAGCAAACGAACCGCCCGAGCCGAAATAAAGCGTGCAATTAGCAAGGTTAATGTCGTAAACATAGTAGGTAAAGTTCACTAAGCCGATGCCTCGTTCGGCAAAGTCTTCGGGGAGAACAAGCGTCACGTTCGGCGGCGTCGTGTCAGGCACGACTTCAAAAAACGCCGTTTCTGTTGCATCCGTAAAGTTCGCTCTTGTCGCTAATGCCACAGCGCTGTAGTTCGCAAAGTTCAGCGATGCTGTTTCAAGCAGGAACGAGACAACACCATCAGGACCGGTCCCGCTCGCGTTCTCCTGTATGAGAACATGCCCGTCAGCAACGCCCGTGGACACATTGTAATTGGGCACCTGCTCCCCTGTTACGCTAAAGTCGTCGATGGCGTAGCCGTTCTGATTCACACTACTATCCGTCGCGATCGTAAAACGCACATATACCGTACCATTCCCCACAAACGACGACAAATCAACATACTCATTCCTCCAAGACTGCTGATTCCCACACATACCAAAACCATCATCACCAGAACGCGAA
>RFJU01000077.1 GCA_003694805.1 Candidatus Woesearchaeota archaeon
CCCCCGCGCGTTACGCTCCCCCGCGTGCGTGCGTGCGTGCGCCTGCGCGCGTGTGTGTGCGTGTGTGTGTGCGTGTACGCGTGCGCGCTACTTCTCGCCTCGCTCGCTCTATAGGACTCTGTGGGGCCTTGTGGGGCCTTGTGGGGCCTTGTGGGGCCTTGTGGGGCCTTGTGTGACAGAAATTTTTCTGAGGGGTGTCACCCAATCTCCCAAACCACACTACCCAAACCTTTACAAATCAATCACTTACGCAAAGCACTGCCTTTCCTGCCTCTCGCTTATTCCATTGCGTACTTTAGGCCTCACTTCTTATGCCAAATTAATCTCAATTTTTTGCGTTTTACCGTTTGCATTGCCCGATTCAGCGTGCTAATGTTCGCGCCAGAGGTTAATTTTTTTTCAACCAACAAAGAGAGGTGAAACATGTTCGATAGGATAATCGTTGGATTGGCTGATAGAAATGGAGATAAATTCAGCTACGACCTATCGCGTAGCTTGTTGTTCCGAGCCAATTCTTACTGTTTCGGTAAAGGAGTGTTCGAAGGCAAAGCCGAGCCGTCTTTATGGCTCGAAGGTAAGTTCGACTTTAATGAGATAGTCGCCTTCCTTCAACAAACCAATCAAATCTGTGCGCTTGCCCAGAGAAATGGGCAAGGGTGGGTGTTCATCAACGATGACAGCTCACTGTCTTACGCAGGAGTGCTTGCCCAGACCGAGGGTCAACCTAAAGGCGACCATTCGGTCTTTAATGGTCGATATTTTATCCTTGTTAGCTAAGAGGTGAAAAATGAAAAAATATAGATGCATTGACCCAAGCGGGTACAACCTTACCCGCGGTAAATTTTATGAAAAGGCATAGATGGTGAGGCAAAGAGAGATGGAAGGAGTTCAGTTGGTAAAGGTCAAGGGCGTCTGGTTTATCAAGACGCCCAGAAGGATTTTTGCTCACAAGAATCCATATATTCTTGTGGAACACTTTCAAAAATCTGCGGAATATATCCGCTACTATCAAAGTAAAGCGAGGACAGAAAAATGAAAGGTAGAGTCTTTTATGGTTGTGATCCTGAAGTATTTCTTCAGGACGCACAAGGTAACATTGTCCCTTCCTGTGGCCTGATTGGTGGCCACAAGGACAGGCCACTTAAGATTGGCAACGTCTTCCTTTTGGAAGACAACATCATGGCGGAGTTCGGCATAGAACCGACCGCCAGCAAGGAAGAATTTTATAAGCGCACAGTACAGGCGCTTGACGCCATAAGAGAAGTGACAGGCCTTGAACCATATGTGAAGCCAGCGCTTAAGTTCGAGCGCCAGTGGCTTAAAGCTGCCGGTTCTGGGGCGTTTGTTTTCGGTTGTTCACCAGACTACGACGCCTATTCTCTCCAGAGAAACCCAACGCCTAACCCATTATCGCGTATCCGCACGTGTGGTGGGCACATTCACATTGGCCTGCCTGATGCGGAGAGCTTGACCTTCGAGCACAAGGC
>RFJU01000078.1 GCA_003694805.1 Candidatus Woesearchaeota archaeon
AACAAAAGCAAACACCATGAAACTCCACTGGCGATTAGGACTCCTTGCACTCGTCTTCTTCCTCGGCGTACTCGCAAGAGACTTCTCTGCCCAACAAAATCTCCCCCTACCAACAACGTTCGGCACGAAGACAGCCGACACGCAAACTCACACGTTCAGCACGCAACAAACCAAACCAGCACTCCTCTCCAGCGTCCTCCAAAACCCGACCCGCACGCTCTCAGACCTCCCTTCGCCTGCGGACTGGATAAAGGAAGAGCAAATCCTCGTGTACAAAGACAAAGTCATCATCAACCTTGAACAGTTCGGCCGCGACATTGCATGGGCAACATTCACCAACACGAACTCCATGGATCCCGTAATAGACAGCGGAGCCAACGCCATTGAATTCGTCCCAACATCAGAAGAAGATATCAACGTCGGAGACATCATCAGCTACACCTCCCCCTACACCACCGGCCCCGTCATCCATCGTGTCATCGACATTGGCGAAGACGAAAACGGCAAGTATTACATTCTCAAAGGAGACAACAACCCACGAGCCGACCCCGGAAAAATTCGCTTTGAAGACATCCAACGCGTCGTCCTCGCCATCATCTACTAAAAACAGTCCACCAACCACTCGCTCCAACGCTCCTAAAACAAGGAGCACCATCACCCTTCTGACGCTTCACAACTATAAGCATTTCTACCAAACATTTTTTATACCCCCTCCCCGCTCAAGCATGTCGTGGCGCGAGAACCAAGAAACGTGGCAGGGCTCAGCGAAGAAGCACTTGCTAGCTACCTCCAAGCAGGACGCATCGCAAGAGAAGCACTCCTCTACGGCGCAACACTCATCAAACCAGGAGCGCTCATCAGGGACGTACTCGACCGCGTCGAAGAAAAAATCCGCTCCCTCGGCGGAGAACCCGCCTTTCCCGCCCAAAGCAGCAGGAACGAATGCGCAGCCCACTTCTGCCCCGATGAAGAGGACACCACCTCCTACGAAGCAGGAGACTGTGTCAAACTCGACGTCGGCGTTCACGTCAACGGCTACGTCGCAGACAACGCACTCACCATCGCCCTCAGCGAAGAACATGACAACCTCGTCAAAGCAGCGCAAGCAGCACTCGATACAGCAATAACCCTCGCAACCCCCGGAACCACCCCCGCAGAGATAGGAAAAGCAATTGAAGAAACCATCCAACGCTTCGGGTACCAACCCATCCGCAACCTCTCCGGCCACGGCATCGGCCACTTCATCGTCCACCAAGCACCCACCATCCCCAACTACCAAGCAACCCACCTCACAACGCCCCTCAAAGAAGGAGACACCATCGCAATAGAACCCTTCGCCACAACAGGCACAGGTCTCGTCGGGAACAAGGGCGCGCCAACCATCTTCTCCCTCACCAAACTTCCGCGAACAAGAAACCCCGCAACCCGCCAAGCCCTCACCTACCTACAAAGCATAGGACCCCTTCCCTTCACGACACGCTGGCTCACCAGACAACTGGGAAAAACCAAGGCCTTCCTTGCCTTGCAAGACCTCCGCCGCCTCGGCTGCCTCAATGAATACCCCCCACTCCACGAAAAAAGCAAAGGCATCGTCGCCCAAGCAGAACACTCCATCATCGTCGCCAAAACCCCCATCGTCATAACAAGAACCAACAACCACACAGCACCCTAACCCCTGAAGAAAACAGGACCCCGCGCAGAGACACTCATTAAGGCAAGCCACCCCGACGCCATTACCTGTCCAACTCACTCCTCGCCAGACGAAAACGTACCCGACGAAAAAAACCTCGTCCTCGCAAAAAATTTCGCGCCACATGACCGGCACGTGCGCGTTTCGTAATGCACATGGCCACAGAACTCAGAACGAACGTCAAGCACCTCCCCCCTGCACGACTCCCTCGGGCATGCTCGCAACGAAAAAACATCTTCAGCAACGAAAAACTCGTCCCACACTGCACATCAACCCCTGCGTAGTCACCTAATCACTCATGGCGTTGCAAATGGCGACACCTATCTTTTAAGCTTTTCTCCTTTTTTTGACGACATCCCAACCTCAACCAATCACCTCCTATCGTGACACAGAAGTATCACAAACAACAAAAG
>RFJU01000079.1 GCA_003694805.1 Candidatus Woesearchaeota archaeon
ATCAATAGGGTTTAGAGGGGTTTAGAGGAATCGCCCCTTTGTTGCTATAAGCCACCCGCCGCTCGTCCCGAGCTGTGCTCGGTGACGCAAGTAAGTTGCGGCCTCTGGCCGCTTTTAAGGAACAAAAAAATGAGTGAGCGGGGATAGTTCACTTAAGTGTGTCTGTGGTTAAAAATTGGTTTCAAAACTGTCGCTTCGCTCCGCTTGGAGGCCGGAGGCCGGAAAGCGGAGCGAAGCGAGCTCACGCCTCTATCAGGTGCCTGGAGAATCGTTCTCCGTAAATTTTGACCAGCTCTCTTTGGATGGCTTTCCATCCAAAAGCCGACCTTTTCCAGGACTTCTCATTGTGCATCAAGCACAGATAGATTTGCTTGATGAGCGCTGTATCAGACACCCATGCCGCTTTGCCTTTTATGAGCTTACGTATGATGCGATGCAATGCTTCCACAGGATTGGTCGTATAGATCATTCTGCGTAACTCCTTAGGGTAATCCATAAACGCCATAAGCTCTTCCCAGTCCGCCTCCCAGCTTTCTATTAACCGCTCATATTTCCTGCCCCAGGTCACCTTGAAAGCTTCCATTGCTGTTCGCGCTGCTTCTCGATTGAGGGCAGTGTAGACCGTGCGTAAATCCTTACGTACTGACTTGATATCCTTGTCGTCCACAAAGCGGGTCGAACTGCGCACTTTGTGCACGATGCACTTCTGGATAACAGACTGTGGATAAACCTCTGAAATGGCTTCGCTGAATCCCGACAAATCATCGGTGCAGAAAATTAATACGTCTTCAACCCCACGGTCTTTTAAATCCTCTAATACCAACCCCCGCTCGTCCCGAGCTGTGCTCGGTGACGCAAGTAAGTTGCGGCCTCTGGCCGCTTTTAAGGAAAATAAATGAGTCTTTCGTGAGTTTGGGGTTTTTGCAGTGCACTCAGTTCTTCCCCCGAAAGCTTTCGGGGCTCTGTTCCTCACTCCTAACCAAACCTCCTCCCATACGTCCTGTAAGGCACCACTGCCGG
>RFJU01000080.1 GCA_003694805.1 Candidatus Woesearchaeota archaeon
CGTGCTTGTTTTGCTCGAGGTGCTTGCGTATTTGAACGGAGCGCTTCATGAGGGCAAGCAAATCTTCTGGAATCTCAGGTGCGAAGTTCTTCTCTTGAAGGATCGCCCCGATACTCTTCCCTGTCACGAGTTTGACAGAAGGGATGCCGTACTTGTCGCGCAACGTCGTCCCTATTTGGCTTGCACTCAGACCTTCCTTCGCGTACTTGACGATGAGCAGTTCAACTTCCTTTGCTTTATACTTCAGCCACACGGGCTTGGTGGGTTTGGCAGGCTTGGTGGAGCCTGACTTTCCCTTTGCTCTGCTGTGCATTCGTGCCATGTTCTTGCTTCCTCCTGGGAAGGCGTATGAGAATTGCGCTTCCCGGTTTGCCCGAGCCGCGTACTGGACCAGGACAACCTGTCGGCTGGAAAACACCCGTTCATTTTTAAGCGTTGCTGTTTGGCAGAGCAAAGCAGGCAGAGCAAAGTTTCGAACCGGAGGGTAAACAGTCCAAAATAGTTAATTACAAAACATTTAATTACTCTTAGCAAAGGAGGGAGCATATGCGGTACGCTTCTCTCGCGATCATACTCCTGCTCTTCACGCAGTTCCTGCTCTCAGCGGTTTTCTTCCCGCACGTTCCTTCTCGCCTCGCCACTCATTGGAACGCTCAGGGAGTGGTAGACGGATCTATGGGGAAGCTTGGAGGACTTCTGTTCCTCCCCGTCCTCTCAGGAGTTGTTGCGCTGCTGCTTCTTTGGTTGCCTTCGAGTGACCCTTTGCTGAAAAAGAAACCCTCATCGATCACGGCTCAGGTCCACTTGTTTGTCATTGCACTCCTTGGCTTTTTTACGGTGATACACGTGCAGGTTCTCTTATGGAATATTGGCATACACATCCCATTTTCAAGAACACTTCCCGTGGTAACTGGCTTGCTCTGCATCGTCCTTGGCCACACGTTCCGCCTCGTGGAGCGCAACTGGTTCTTCGGTGTGAGGACGCCGTGGACGTTGAGCAGTGACGAAGTGTGGTATGAAACGAACAGAAAGGCGGGGAGGTGGTTTCAGGTAGCAGGAGCAGCAATGATTTTCGGCGTGTTTGCGAGGAGGCAGGCATTCCTGGTTATCGTCACTCCTTTGCTTGTTGTGTCTGCCGCCGCGACTATTTACTCGTACCTTGCCTACAAAAAAAATAAGTGCCGAAAACGGAGTGGAA
>RFJU01000081.1 GCA_003694805.1 Candidatus Woesearchaeota archaeon
AACAAACAACACCTATCTTCCACAGCAGAACGCTCGCCACACCAGAAAAGAGCAAAAACCGAAAAGTTTCCGAAACTATGAACCGCAAGACATAAAACCCCTCTAAACATCCCTGACAACCCCCCATGAGCCCCTCCCAGAACAAAAGCAACAAGCCAGACCAGGAACGCCCACAACACCAGGCAGGATTCTCCCCCGGCGTTACCATCATCGCCATCACTGACAAGCCACCATCAACGCTTGCCACCGGCGCTGCCCGCACCTGCTACGCAAGCAAAGGCATCATCCTCCCTGACGAAGCAGAAAACAACGCCGAACTGAAAAAAAAAATCTATCAAAGCACAGCAACAGCAGGCCACAACACCGTCCAACAACACCACCACATCACCTTCGCCATCGACAACATCTCCCGCCACGCAACCTGGCAATTCCTCCACGCACACCCCTTCTACAACAGCGAGCAAGTCAGCCAACGCTACGTGACCGTAAAGCCTGACAACTTCATCACACCCCCCCTTACCAACACGAACAAAGCATGCTTTGTCAGGCACGTCAACGACGCCGTCAAAGCATACTACGAACTCATTGAACTCCTCACACCCATAACGAAAGAAGCGCTCTTAGAACGCTTCCCCGCAAAAAGAAAACAACTACGCACAAAGGAAGGAGAACGAGCAATCCTTCGTGATGCCAAAAAAAAAGCACAGGAAGTCGCCCGGTACGTCCTGCCTGTCGCGGCATCCACACGACTCTACCACACGATCAGCGCCATTACGCTCCAACGCTACCACCAAGCAAAAAACACGCTAGGGACGCCAACAGAAGTGCGCGCCCTCGTTGACGCCATGTACAGCGCAGTCCTCGCCACAGACCCTGACTTCGCAATGGCCAGCTTCGCACCGCCACCACAAGAAGAAACAACAGCGTGGCGAGCCCTTACCGGCATGGCTAAAAGCGCAGGCTATGACGAATCCCCTGAAGGATTAGAAACATTCATCCGCAGCGAAGCCTGCGCTCACGAAGTCCACCGCCAACGCGAAGTCTTCGAGAACGACCTTGAAGGACGAGTCGTCAAACTCCTAGACGGACACGAGCACAACGAAGCAATCCTGGCCAGGGCGGCAAGAGCAGTCCTCGGCCCCGCAGGAGCACACCTCACTGACGAGGAACTCCTCCGCACCGTTCTCGACCCTGCCAGCAACCCGCACCTCTCCACCCCCACGAACACGAGCACCATCTCCCCCGTCACGCGCGCAATGCAAAGCATCACCTATACGTTCATGAAAAAACTCAGCCACACCGCAGACTCACAAGACCAGCGCCACCGCATGGTCCCGAGCACCACCCCTCTTCTCTTCCTCGAAGTCGCGGCAGACCCTTACTTCATCACCCCCGAACTCATCAAAGAAGCAGGAGGCGCCGCCCAGCGCATCTACACCCAAGCAATCCACAACCTCTACAGAGGCATAAAAACACTTCTCAACAAAGGAACACCCGCCGAATTCAGCCAATACCTCTTCCCCAACGCACACGCGATCCGCATCATCCAACAAGGAAACCTCCTCCACCTCTATCACAAACACACCATGCGACAATGCCTGAACGCCCAAGAAGAAATTTGGAAAGCCACCATACAAGAAGCAGAACAAATCAGGCACGCAAACCCCATCATAGGCGCCAGCCTCGCACCACCCTGCGTCCACAGAAAAGACGCCCACCAAAAACCCTACTGCCCAGAAGGACCCCGCTACTGCGGCATCCCAGTATGGAACCTCGAACCAAGCGCTTTAGCCAACACCCCCCGCACCATATGAGACCCAACCCTTCCAAAGCTTTATAAACAACTTGACGTTTCCCACCACTCATGCCACAAGGCCAATTAAAATCAAAAACGTTCAAGAAAAAACAAGTAAGAACGCCTGGAGGGCGCCTCGCGACGCATTACCGCAAGCCCAAACCCAAGCAGGCCGCGTGCTCCGCGTGCGGACGGGTTCTTCACGGCATCCCCCGCCTCAGGCCGAAGGATGCACGAAACACGCCCAAAACGAAGAAACGCCCAGAACGCCCCTACGGCGGCGTCTTATGCGCTGCATGTTCCCGTACAGAAATGATTGCGAAGGCCCGAGCCCAGCAGGCGTGAACAAGGGCCGAACACTAAAACAAGCTACAAATCGGAACTGTTCAACTAAAAAAAAAGAATAGGCAAAACTGCAATGCTCTGCGTGGCAGTCGGCAACGCTCCACACTTCTGCTGCAGAGCTGGAGGAAACAACAATGTTTGAAGTTGGCCAACTATGTATAAAAATCGCTGGAAGAGATGCAGGCAACATCTGCGTCGTCGTCGACACTATCAACGAACACACGGTCCTCATCGACGGCCAAACAAGAAGGCGCCCGTGCAATATCAAACACCTCGAACCCATCAATAAACACATCTCGCTACGCAAAGGAGCAAGCCACGACGCCGTCGCTGCAGCCTTCAAAAAACTCAACTACGAAACCAGAACAACAACTCCGAAGAAGACGCCTCCGCGCCCAAAAAAAGAGCGCAAACACCGACAAAAACAAAAGGAGAGCAAGGCAGCAACAACAGAAGAAAAACCTCCTGCAAAAAAAACCAAGAAAGAACAGCCCGCAACGCAGAAGCCAGCCCGAACCACAACAAAAAGCAACACAGCAAACGAGAAAAACAAAACAACAACGAAGAAAAAAAGCGCTGCAAAACCAACAACAAAATCATAAAAAAAAAGCAAGAAACGCACGCCGACTAAAAAAAAAAGTAAGGCAGGCTGCTCTTCACACCTCGCAAATTAACTTCTTATCTTCAAAAAAGCATACAACACAGGAAGCACTACAAAAAAGAAGAAAACAATAACACCGTGCAAGATGAGCGACACGTAGCGCTCCTTGTTCGATTCATAAAACAAATTGTTCCTGTGTTCAACAGCCCCAAAATAAACAAGCATGAGAAAGAAAACAAGAACGTTAAACGCTTGAATCGTCGCTTTCGATACCAGGCCCTCAAGAAACCACTGGCTCGCCACAACTAAAACAAGGAAAACAAAAACCACAAGAATCGTGAACACTGAAAGCAAGTTCCGCCACAAAAGAATCCTCTGTTCGGCCAACGTCATCGGATTCGAAAAAAACGAACCATACCGAAACCGGTCATAGTTCGCAAGCAACTTTTTAATGAACGGATACGCCTCATTCACTTTCACCGGGTCAAACCCCGCCCGTTCTAAAACAGCCTTCACCTGATCCTCACGCAACCCCGCCAGTTCAAGCCGGTAAATCACGCGATGATACGCCTTCTTCACACCCGTAATGAGCGAGGCCGCAATCAGCAAGAGCGGAAGCACAATCACATATAAAAAACCCACATCATCCCCGCTCAGAACACCATCCAAAACAGTCGTCAAGCCAAAAAGAACAGCAGCAACAAAAATAAGCCCGCCAACAACAACCTGATGATGCGGCTTGTGAATAATCGCGACGCGCTCCATACCAAGAACTAAACACTTCCCTGTTTAAATACTTGCTGTTCAACAGCGCACAAAGCCGCACGCGAGAAGAAAAAAACAAACCCCCACAAAAAAGAACTGAAAGAAGCACACGCAGAACTGCTAAGACCGCCAGTAACCCTGACGCGCAGAAAACAGCACCATCACTCCAGCCCAACCAATTGCGCCAAGACTTCAACGTCAAGCTCGAACCACGAAACAGGATTGAGCAAGCCAAACGCTACCAACACTTCAGGGCGAACCTCGCCAACAACACCAACCCTTCGCCCCCGACACGCCACCTTCGCCGCCCTCCCGTCAATACAAGCAGCATGCTTTTCCGGCGCGTACGTGAACGACAACCCCAACCCCCTCGCTAGTGCATCAACAGCCTGGCGAGCATCAGTATACGTTGCCTTCTCAGAACAAAACACGCCGCCCAAACGCTCTCCTTCAACAACACTCGCGCCCGTTCCTCTGCCCGCATTAGCGCGCCTGAACACCTCCCCTACTTCGAAGAGGTTTTGTGGAAACTCATGATGCAAGTTCCTTCCGAGCGTTTCAAGCAAACTCGGCAAGAGCCAAGCCCGAAGCACATCAAACTCCTTATTCAACGCGTTCCTGAGCGTGACAAGTTTGAGCGACACTCCAGGCTTGACCAACTGGGTCTGAGCAGAGGACAAGTTGAAGTTCTTTACTTCTACAAGACCAAGCCCGACAAGAACGGAACGCACCACGCTCCGCAAACGTTCACGACGAGACTCCTCCCCAATAGTTGCGACACGAGGAATCACTTCTTCAAACCGATCATACCCAAAACCAATCGCCAACTCATCAATAACATCCCGCTCATGAAGAATATCAGCACGCCACGCAGGATAATACACCCTCCCGCCCCGAAGCGCCAAGCCCATCTTGCCCAACGCTTCTTTTGCTTCCTTGGCGGAAAACGCCACCCCCAACAACTTTTGCGCATTGCCCAAGCGAAACGGAATCGATCGCGGCGAAAAATCAGGCGAGCAAAACGAGCGTGAAGGATACTGCAACGTCACACTATGCACGTCACCACCCATCTCAGCAAGGCTTACACACATGATGTTCAACGCCTGCTCAAGAACATGAAGCGACGTCCCCGTAACCTCAACAAAAACGTCCCGCGTCTTCGCAGACACCCGCCCCACATCTTCACTATTAATAATAGGGGGCATGCTCATCACCACCCCTTCTGCATCGACAAAAACAGGAAAGCGCTCCTCCCCCTCAAGAATAAAGCCATACTTCCTCCCAGTAGGGTGCCTGCTCAGTATTTCTTTTCCGTTCATCGGCCTTTGCACATCGAGCGGGCGAAACACGATATCCTCAAGAGGACGCGAGGTGAACGTCACAGGAAACGAAATTTTCTCAAGAGGGTAGATGCCAATGCCTCCCTTCTTCCTCCCCCGCAAAAGCGTGGTGCACAACTTTTCCTGCGACTGAATAATGCTGCGCAAGCGCTCATCCGTAAAGCGAATTCCCTTCACCACCGCCGCGACGGCAAACGGCCACGCCTTCAGTGGCTTGACAACTCGCAAAACCTTTCTGCTCCGCACAACACGATACGTTTGCAGACCAGGCCGAACCCCCAAGAACGCCCCTAGTGCAATACCAAATCCCTCCTCTGTCAGCAAATCAGGCCTGTTCGGGAACACCTCAACCGTTATGATATCTCCCTCAACACTTTGCAAGTCAGTCCCGAGCATGCTGATCTTCTCCTTCAGCACGCCATCACTCACCTTCTTTCCTATAATGGAAAAAAGCGCCTTTTTACTTAATTGCACTGTCGGCATCGTACTTTTCCCGTGATCTCCTCACCTATTCATATGAACGTGTTATGACGAATGTGCTCAATACTCTTCACTTTCTTGAACACACCCTGCCGTTTGAGCTCGGCCATAATCATCGCGACTGCCTTAGCAGGATCCTTCGCGCCCTTAATCTTCATCAGCCTCCGATTATCCATATATTTCCCAACGTACGGCACGCCAACGCCTGGGACGTTCGTCATGACCACCGTCGGTATCTTATTCAAGTAGCAATACGTCAACTCACTGAGGGTGCCAACACCACCTTCAACGATGATCGCGCCGTGGCTGCTATTCGCGTTCGTGCTATCCCTTGAGTACCCAATTCCTGTTGGGATGACGATGTCCACGTACTCGTTGGCTTCATTCATTGCTTTCCCCGGAAGGATGCCTACCGTCAAGCCGTTATGCTCCTTCGCACCCTGCGAGGCGGCCTTCATAACTCCTTCCCCGCCGCCCGTGACGAGAACAGCACCTGCCTTGGCGATCTCCCCCCCTACCTGGTACGCGACCTTGAGCGCCTTTTGCGAGACGTGACTTACGTCAGAGCCG